>JAZSBE010000012.1:0-17412 GCA_045602215.1 Eubacteriales bacterium
TCCATAGGGATCGTTATTCCTTTTCGTCGGAAAGTTTTTGGAATCCTTAAAACCTTTTTTCCAAAAAGGTTTTAAGTGGGGTGTGGGGCTAGCCCCACGGCCTTAAAGCCTCGCGACCTTATCTTACTCCTTCCCCTCAACAAAGGTCTTGCGGTAGCACTCGATGGCTTCCTCGATGATTTCGACTGCCTTGGCAGGGCCAAAGAGGCTCTGAACGGCGGTCTGCTTGTTCTCGAGCTGCTTGTAGACCGAGAAGAAGTGGACGATTTCATCGAAGACGTGAGGAGGCAGGGCGTCGATGGATTCAATTCCGAGGTAGGTAGGATCGGAGAACGGTACGGCAATGATCTTATCGTCCATCTTGCCGCCGTCCAGCATACGCATCACACCGATGGGATAGACGCGAATGAGGGTGAGGGGATAGATGGGCTCGGAGCAGAGCACCAGAACGTCCAACGGGTCACCGTCGTCGGCATAGGTGCGCGGAATGAAGCCGTAGTTTGCGGGATAGTGGGTAGAGGTATAGAGGATACGGTCGAGCTGAAGGATACCCGTGTGCTTATCCAGCTCGTACTTGCACTTGCTTCCCTTCGGAATCTCGATGACGGCAGTGAAATCCTTGGACTGGATACGACTCTCCTCGATATCGTGCCAGATGTTCATTCCGATATGTCCTCTTTCAAATTGGTTAGCCATTTTCGTCAGTTCCTCCCGTATGCGTATTCATATTTTCATTTTCGTTCTTTGTAGAAAGGAGATCGCTCTCCAGCCGCGCGATCAGACAGGCGATCGCGTCCTGCTCGTTGGTTACGTCCAGCACAAGATCTGCCGCCTCCTTTGCAGGGGGTGTCGCGTTTGCGACCGCCACGCCAAGGCGTGCCGCGCGGATCATGCTCGCGTCGTTGTGATTGTCACCCACCGCGATCGTTTTGTCGGGGGAGACGCCAAGCATCCCCGCAAGTCGCGTAAGAAGCGCGCCCTTGCTCGCGCCGCGGGGCAGGATCTCGTAATACTGCTCCGCCGATTGCACGAAGGCAAATTCGGACGCCAAGGGGTGGGAGGCGATCGCCTCTGCCAAAATCCCGATGCGATCCGCCTCGGTCATGAGCAACACCTTGGCGAGCCCTAGATCCTTGACCTCTCCAAAGGTCGCGTCGGCAAAATTCAGCCGCTCCAGCGCCATGTGCTCGTCAATGATGTGGTTGCGGCAAAGCACCCACGCGGTATCAAATCCGCAAAGCTCGATCCCCACCTCGGGGAACCGCGCGTGGACGAAGTCGATCAGCTCCTCCGCCCGTGGGTCAAGCTCGGCGCGCCAAACGTATTGATTTTTGTTTGCATCGTAAATACCGCCGCCGTTGAGACAGCCGAAGGGGATGCGAGGGGTCATCTGATTCAGGATCACCTGTGTGCCGAAGGGCGTTCGCCCCGTGACGTAGGTGAAAAGTCCGCCTTCTCTCTCAAAATACTCGATTGCGCGGCGGTTGCCCTCGCTGATGCGGCGGCTGGCGTCGAGCAGGGTGGAGTCGAGATCGGTTGCAAGTAATATTCCATCAAATTTTCCCATTTCCGAATCACGCTCCGTGTTTTTTCGCTTAAACTCTGAACATCATGTCCCCGTAGGTAGGCACGGGCCAATGACGGGAGGAGGTCAGGGTCTCCATGGTGTCGACCGCCTCGCGCAGCTCCTCCATCACGGGCAGCACGCGGTCGCAGTAGCAACGCGCGCGCGCCTTGACGTCGGTCATTGCCGCCGCCTCGGTCTCGATCGCCTTGAGCTCCTTCATCTTGGCATAGGCGCGGTCGTTCCACTCGGACAGGGTGAGGAGAAGCTCCTCCTCCACCGCGCAGGAGATGTTCTTGCAGACGGTGCGCTTCTTTGCCGCCGCGTCTGCGATCTCTGCCATAAAGTTCTCCACGGCAGGGATGTAATCGCGCGATGCCATAACGATCATGGTCAACGCCTCGATGTTGATGATCTTGGAATAGTTTTCAAAGAAGATCTCTTCTCTGGAGCGCATCTCGGTCTCGTTCATCACCCCGAAGGAGGAGAACAGATCGACGTTCTTCTGCGCCATGAAGGTCTCATAGGCGTCAACCGAGGTGCGGAGATTGCGCAGCCCTCTTGCCGCGGCTTCCCTCTCCCACTCCTCGGAGTATCCGTTGCCGTCAAAGAGGATGCGGCGATGCGCCTTGAAGGTATCCTTGATGACGCGTGCGATCGCCTCCTCGCGGTTGTCTGACGCCTCGATGATGTCGGCAAACTGACGGAAGGACTCTGCCACAGCGGTGTTGAGGACGGTGTTGGGGAACGCGATATTCTGAGACGAGCCCGACATACGAAGCTCGAATTTGTTACCCGTAAACGCCAAAGGAGACGTACGGTTGCGGTCGGTGGTATCCTTGCGGAAGACGGGGATGGTGGGAATACCCAGATCCATCATCGCCTTTTTTCTGCCCTTGTATGCAGTTCCGCCCACGATCGAATCCACAATGGTGTCCAGTTCCTCGCCGATAAAGACCGAAACGATGGCGGGAGGTGCCTCGTTCGCGCCCAGTCTGTGGTCGTTGCCCGCGTGCGCGACAGAAACGCGCAAAAGCTCCTGATAATCGTCCACCGCCTTGATCACTGCCGCCAGAATCAAGAGGAACTGCGCGTTCTCGGCAGGCGTCTTTCCGGGGTCAAGCAGATTTTTTCCGTTGGCGGTCAGCGACCAGTTGTTATGCTTGCCCGAGCCGTTGACACCGGCATAGGGCTTCTCGTGGAGCAGGCAGACCAGATCGTGTTTTTCGGCGATCTTCTTCATGTACTCCATGATCAGAAGATTCTGATCCACCGCGATATTTGCAGTGGCGTAGATGGGTGCCAGCTCGTGCTGCGCGGGTGCCGCCTCGTTGTGCTTGGTCTTGGAGTTGACGCCCATGCGCCAGAGCTCGCAGTCAAGGTCGGACATAAATGCCGCGATCCGCGTCTTGAGAGGACCGAAGTAGTGATCCTCCAGCTCCTGTCCCTTGGGCGCAGGCGCGCCAAAGAGGGTGCGTCCCGCATAGACGAGGTCCTTGCGGCGATCGTACATCGCGCGGTCGATGATGAAATATTCCTGCTCCGCGCCCACGCTGACGTCAACGTGCGTGGTCTGCGTGTCTCCGAAGATGCGGAGAATACGCACTGCCTGCGTGCTGACCGCGTCCATCGAGCGGAGCAGAGGCGTCTTTGCGTCCAGAGCCTCTCCCGTATAGGAGCAGAAGGCGGTGGGAATGTAGAGGGTGCCGTCCTTGACGAAGGCGTAGGATGCGGGATCCCACGCGGTATATCCTCTCGCCTCAAAGGTTGCACGAAGGCCGCCCGAGGGGAAGGAGGAGGCGTCCGACTCTCCGCGGATCAGCTCCTTGCCCGAGAACTCCATGACCACCTTGCAGGGGCCGACGGGAGAGATGAAGGCGTCGTGCTTTTCCGCAGTCACTCCGGTCAGAGGCTGGAACCAGTGGGTGTAGTGGGTCGCGCCCTTCTCCACCGCCCAGTCCTTCATGGCGTTTGCCACCACGTCGGCAATGGTAGGGTCGATCTGCTTGCCCACGCCAATGGTCTTGGTCAGAGACTTGTAGACCTCCTTGGGCAATCGCTCGCGCATGACGTCGTCGTTGAACACCATACAGCCAAACATTTCCGGAATACTTCTTGTCATGATTTACGTCCTCTTCTTTGCAAATGGTATACGTATATAATCTTATACTTTATTTATTATAATTCAAAAGCAGGGGTTTGTCAATGCGCCTGTGAAAAAAATAGCAATCTACATGAAAAAATTCAAAAAATGCTTGCATTCGAGGCAAAAGTGTGCTATAATACAGTGGTTCGGCAAGCCGAACGAAACTCCATATGCACCATTAGCCCAGATGGATAGAGCACAAGCCTCCGACGCTTGGTGTCGACGGTTCGAGTCCGCCATGGTGCGCCAACAAAACGGCACTCCCCTCGCGGGAGTGCCGTTTTGTTCGTGTATCTTGGTGTCAACGAAGAAGCGTACGCAGAAAATCTCATTTTCTGCAGACGAGGCGCGAATCGGTTCCGAAAATCTGTCCGACCACTTCCCTCGCGCCGAAGTTCGGTTCAGTGGCCGCCATGGTGCGTCAGAAAAAAGCACTGCTTTCGCAGCGCTTTTTTCTATCCAAGCCGCAGGCTTGGTATCTCATCACAACGCAGTTGTGGATATCATCAGCCCTTCGGGCTGTATCTCATCACGCGTCAGCGTGCATTTCCCTGCGGCTTGATGAGATACAAGGCGTACCGCCTTGGTGATATGCAATTCCTTCGGAATTGATGATATACACGCCTTCGGCGTGATGAATCATCTGAAGCCGCAGGCTTGGTATCTCATCACAACGCGGTTGTGGATATCATCAGCCCTTCGGGCTGTATCTCATCACGCGTCAGCGTGCATTTCCCTGCAGCTTGATGAGATACAAGGCGTGTCGCCTTGGTGATATACAATTCCTTCGGAATTGATGATATACACGCCTTCGGCGTGATGAATCATCTGAAGCCGCAGGCTTGGTATCTCATCGCGCCCCGGCGTGCATTTCCCTTATTTCTTCGTCACGTCCTCGCGGGTGAGGAAGACCCGCAGTGCCTTTGCCGCCGTTGCTCCCTGCTTCATGCAGGGGTGGTCGCGGTGTCCGTCCATGGCGGGCATAAACTTGTAGGTATAGAGATTATCGTCGTTCATCTCCTCAATCGCCTCCTGCGCCAGTGAATAGGTCGCGGGGCCCATGAGTCCCACCGCCCACACGATCTTGAGATCGGGATCGCCGTAGGAGGTACGGATCTGGTTGATGAAATTCTTCACCGCCTGCTTGTACTCCGCGTCGGTGATCTTGCCGACGTAGCCGCCCTGGCCGCCGTTCATGAGTCCAATGTCGTTCGTTCCGAGGTTGACCACCACGAAGTCGGGCTTTCTCGCATTGGAGAAATCATAGACGTCCCCGCCCTCGCGCAGATACGCGCCCTTTTTGTAGAGATCCTGCGCGTTGAAGCCGAGGTTCATCCAGGAGCGCATCAGACCGATCGCACTGTAGGAAATGAAGGAGCAATCGGCGTTCAGCGCACGCGCCGTGAGATAGGCGTAGGAATGGGTGACGTCCTCCTCCCGCCACTGGCCCTCGCCGATGTCGTAGAGGCAATCTCCCGTCTGCTCGGGGAGATAGGTCATCATGTCCTCCTTCGTGATATACTTACAAAGCACGCCCGAACCGCAGGTGATGGAGTCGCCGATGAACTCGATGTAGAGCTTGCGCTCGGCGGGCTTTTCCCCCAGCGTACAGCCCTTGAGAATGAGCGTATCTGCCGTGAAGACGCCGTACTGTCCCTCGGTCTGGCGCACGATCTCGATCAGGTGCGTCTCGTCAGAAAGATCCTTCGCGATCACCTGCGTGCTCTCCCCTTTTGGGAACATCACGCGGTCGCAGATCCGTTCACCATCCACGTAAACGGTAAAATAAAGCTCGCAATTGCCGCCAACCGTTCCGCAAAGGCTCACGTCTCCCGCGCGGCTCGTGTAAAAGCGCATGGACGCCGCCGAAAGATCCAGCCCGATTCCCGCCGCAAGCTCCACCGTTCTGCCCGTTACCAAAACGGGAGATTTGGAATCCAGCGCGTATTCTGTGATACGGTTGGGATCGTACGGCTCCTCCTGAATTTGCAACGGCTCGGCGGTGTCAGCCTCGGTCTGTTGCGGCTTTCCGAGGATTCTATCCACGAAATCACAGCCCGCAAGAGCGGTCAGCGCGATCGACAGGATCAGAAAAAGGGAGACGGAACGCAAGAGAGCCTTGTTCAACATAAAAACTTCTCCTTTGAAGGGATTCTTTGCTACCAGTATAACATAAACATGTAAAAAAATCAAGTTTTTTCTTTCTGTTCAAATCCGTATTGCATTTATCCGAATGCCGTGCTATAATGGTAGCAACAAACAAATCTCGGTTGCAAGTGCAACCCGAAAAGGGGCAAATTGATGTATACGTATCAAAGGTTGCGTGATCTTCGTGAGGGTCGCGATCTCAAGCAAGAGGACGTTGCGCGCCTTCTTGACATCACCAGACAGCAATATCAGCTTTACGAAAGCGGCAAGCGCGAGCTTCCCATGCACCACTTCGCCGTACTGGCAAGGTATTACAACGTTTCCCTCGACTACCTCGCAGGACTGATTGAAACACCCAAGAAATTGAGTTGAAGGTATTTTCCAATTAAAACACGCGTCCGCGGAAATCCGCGGACGCGTGTTTTGTTGATTCAATTAGGACTGGGGAACAAATCCGTTGTTCTTGAGGTAGTTTCTGAAGCCCTTGGCAGCGTTTGCGTGCTGCTCGATAGTGGGATGGTTCCCGTGTCCCGACTGCGCGGGAGAGAATCTGTAGGTATAGAGATTCTCGTCACCCAAGGAGTCAATGGCTGCCTTTGCCCAGGTGTAGCATCCGTCGCCCATCAAACCGACCGCCCAAACGATCTTGAGGTTGGAATCTCCGTACGCCTCGCGGATCTGGTTGATGAAGCTCTTGACAGCATCCTTGTACTTCTTCTCGGTAATGCCCGTCTGTCCGACGTCGTTCGTTCCGAGGTTGACCACCACGAAATCGGGCTTTCTTGCGGTGGAAAAATCAAAGGTCTCTCCGTCCTCACGCAGGAAGGCGCCCTTATTGAAGTGCTCTTGCATATTGTAATCGTTCAGTCCGCCCCAGGACTTGGTCAGCCCCATTGCGCTGTAGGAAACGAGAGAGCAATCCGCCTTGAGCGCGCGCGCAGTGAGGTATGCGAAGGAGTTGGTCGCGTCCTCCTCTACCCATTGAGCGTCCTTGTTCTCGCCGTGACGGATGCAGGACGAGGTCTGCGAGGGAAGATAGTTGAGGAAATCGTCTGCCGCGAGATACTTGCAAAGCGAGCCGTTTCCGCAGGTGATGGAGTCACCGATGAACTCGATGTAGAGCTTCTTCTCGGCAGGCTTGTTGCCAAAGAGACTTCCCTTCATGGTGATCTTCTCGGCGGTAAAGGTGCCGAACTGACCCTCGGTCTGACGGACGATCTCGATCAGGTGCTTCTCGTTGGAGAGATCCTTGGCGATGACCTGCTCACTCTCGCCCTTGGGGAACATCACGCGGGTGGGCTGACGCTCGCCGTCGATGTAAACGGTAAAGTAGAGCTGATTTTCGCCTCCAACGGTTCCCTTGAGGCTGACGTCACCGCCGCCCGTCGTGTAAAAACGCATTGAGGACGCGGAAAGGTCAAGCGCAAGACCCGTATCGAGAGAAATGGTTCTGCCCGTTACCAGAACGGGAGACTCGGCATTCAGCGCATATTCGGTCACGCGCTCGGGATCGTAAGCGACGGGGCCCTCATCCTCCGGATTTTCGTCCGAGGAGCCGCTCGTGTCGGTATCCTCCGACTTGCCGAGAATGTTTTTGACCAGATCACAGCCTACCACTGCAGGCAAAGCGAGCGCCAGAACAAGAGAAAACGCAAGCAGACGCAAAAGAGATTTGTTCATGATCGTGCCTCCTTTAGAGTGAAAAAGTAGCATTGATCCCCCGCGGGGGATGCCTGCGACCAGTATACCATGTTTTTCCGACAAAATCAAGTTTTTTTGTAAAATTGTTGGAAAAAAGGAGAAAACGAGCACCCGTGTGCTCGTTTTTTTGATTCTCAATCGCGGTGAAAGATACTTGTTGCCACCGCAACGCCGCAAAGGAAGAATTGGAAGGCAAGACCCGCCATGCCGCTCGGAATCGACGCGGGATTGTAGCCCAGATCCTTTTCGGTCGCGTACACGATTTTGTTTCGTCCCACACGCCGTTTGATTCCTCTCACCAGCGAGACGATGACGAGAAGCACCACAACGCCCGCAACCGCCAAGGCGATGGGCGTCCATTCCTCTTTCCAAAGATTCTTCACCGTTTCAGGATTCAAGGATTTTGCAAATTCCCGAAGCTTTTCTATCATCTCATCGTTCTCCTTTTCGTTCGTCTCCGTCCTCGGTTATTATAGCACACAGTGGGCGATCTGTCAAGACGGGTGTCGAAAAACCTCCCGTCAGCCCCGCTCGATCTCGCTCGATCGGCGGAGAAAGCGATCGGTGGACAGAGCACTTGGCAGAGTCAACCCGTAAAGCGCGAACGCCACACGCGTGAGTGCCTCCTGACGGGCGGCGTCCTCTCCGCGCGGCAGATCGGCATGGCAGGTCACCACCGGCACGCGTCGGCTCTTTTTGCGATCGGCAAGGAACCGGCATCCCGCGTCGTTTGCCGCGAGCAGAACCGCATAGGCAGGCTCACGCCGCAGATCCTCGGCGGTGACACCCGTCATGGCGAACAAGATTCCCCGACGGATGCGTGATTCGGTGTATTTTCTGGTCACGGACAGGCGAAGGAATTCCTCAAGGCTCTTTGCCATATGCGACAGCTCCGCCATTCTTCTCCCCAGTCCGCCAGACAGCTCCGGAACGGTCTCCAGTACCTCGGGAGAAGTGAGCCGAAAATGCGCGAGAATGGCGCGCTCGGCGTTTGAAAGGGCTGCAGGCGCAAGATGCGCGCGGAGCTCCTTTTGTACAAGATGCAGGGCGTGCTTTGAAAAATAGGGCTTCCACGCGTCGATTCCGCTCTCCTCAAGGCTCTTACGCAGGGCAGTCGCCGAGGGGAACTCCCGTTCGGGGAGGCTCTCTTCTCGGTACGCGCTCCCCTCTCTCCTCACGGTGTGCACCTGCATGGTACTCCCTCTTCCCGCCATCGCCTTGAGATACGCGATGCCGAGCAGATCGTTGGAATAGACCTCCTCCATACCCGTCGCATCACGAAGCAGGGACAGGTAACTTTCTGCCGTTCCGCAGACGCCCCCTCTGCAAAGATCGCGGTACGCCGCGCCAAATTCCTCGGTGGAGGACACCTCGGCGGCACGCTTGAGGGCGGAGATGTCGCCGCACTCGCTTCCAAACCAGATCTCGTCCGCGCCAAGGCGGTCAAGCAAAGACACCCCTGCCGCGGCAAAAAAATCCGCACCGGCGGCACTGTAGGGATAGGGCAACTCGAAAATCGCGTCTGCGCCCCCCTCGTCGAGGATCATTTTTGCGCGCACGCGCGGCTCAAGGATCGCCGCCTCCCCGCGCTGGGTAAAGCAGCCGCTCATAACGCACACAACGGCGTCGGCTCCCCCGCGTCTTGCCTGCTCCATCAGATACAGATGTCCGCCGTGAAGCGGATTGCATTCACAGATGATTCCCGCAATACGCAAAACCATCCCCCCTCTCTCTTTCCCCATTATACACCCTTCCGCCCCTTTTGTCAACGCCATTCCTCCCCCGATCCGAGAAATCCAAAAATTCGTCTTTCAAAATAATGCTTACAAAAACCAAGAAAATTGAAAAAACTCTTGACAAAGGAGGAATTTGCAGGTATAATATTAGTTGTCGCATTTTAGGAAGTTGAAAGCGAGGAAAAAATCATGGTTCTGGATATGCGTCCCATGCTCAGAGGTGAGACCGACCGAATCGCGCTTGATTTTTCGCTCACACCGACTCTGATGGACGAGGTGACCCTCAACGGAGATGCGCGCGTGGTTGGCGAGGTAACCGACCAGGCGGGGTATATGCGCTTGTCGCTGACCGCCACGGTCTCGTTTGACGCTGAGTGCGCAAGATGTCTCTCTCCTGTTCACGACGTGTTTTCGGTGACGCTGGAGCGCACCGTTGCCGCAAAGGACAGTCTGAGCGAGAAGCAGCTTGAGGAAAACGTGGACGAGTACGCCGTGATCGAGGACGGACGCCTGGATCTGGACGAGCTGGTTCGCGAGGAGATTCTGCTCTCCTTCCCCATGCGTACCCTTTGCAGTCCCGATTGCGAGGGACTCTGCCCCAAGTGCGGCAGACCCCGCCGTCTTGGCGATTGCGGTTGTCAGATGCGAGAGATTGATCCTCGTCTCGCGGTTCTGAAGTCGTTACTCGACGACAGTGAGGATCCCAAAAATCCGTAAAAACAATTTATTTATGCTCTGCGCCCGACTCGGGCGTGTGTGCAAGAGGAGGTGTAGATATGGCAGTACCAAAGAAAAAAGTATCGAAAGCCCGCAGAGATAAGAGACGCTCCAACAACAGCAAGCTCTCTATGCCCGGCATGAGCAAGTGCTCCAACCCGGCTTGTGACGCAATCGTGAAGCCTCACTGCGTGTGCAAGGTTTGCGGCTTTTACAACGGCAAGAAGGTCATCGACGTAAAGTCCGACAAGAAGGACTAATTCCTGACCCTTGCAGAAAAAACCGAATCCGTTTCTCAACGGATTCGGTCTTTTTTTTCGCGAGGGGAAAGACCTTGGGAGGGAGAGGACTTCTTTCGGAAAAGAAGTCCTCTCCCTCCCAAACCCACCCTCTTTCAAGAAACTTCCCCAAGCTCCCATTCCGCACAGGAACGGGAGCTTGGGGAATTTCTTTTTTATGGGTGGGTATTTTTGTTTTCCACATACAAGCTTACTTCGTGGAGAATCCAGGGTGGCGGTCCCCGGATTCTTTCGGCAGTCCCATTCCGTCTGTCCGTTGAACGTTCCCATACAGGCGATGTTCGTACCCAAGGAATGGATCGGGGCGCACTTTCCGCGCACCCAAATCGCGAGGATTCTGTTTGTTCGCACTGCCCTCCATAGGATTGCCTATCTTTTTTCGACGGAAGGTTTTGAGGGTTCTTATAAGTGAGTGTGGGCAAAGCCCGCGGTCTTCTTTGTTTTGCTTTTCAACTTTTTTTGCATAATCGACACGCAAACAGGAAGAATAAAAACACAGCTTGCAATCACTGCGGCAGAAAGGAAGATTCATATGAAGGAATTTACCTGTCAGATCAAAGATCCAAACGGCATGCACGCCCGTCCTGCGGGGCGGCTGGCGACCTTTGCAAAGCAGTTCAAATCCGAAATTCGCGTAGCAGCGAACGGTAAAACGGCGGACGCCAAGCGTCTGCTCTCCCTGATGAGCTTGGGGGCTTCGTCGGGGACGGAGCTGTCCTTTACCGTGTCGGGTGAGGACGAGGAGGGGGCGGCTGCCGAGCTTTTGGCGTTCGTTGCCAAGGCTCTCGGAGGGGACGAATGAGCACGCCGCTGACGCTGCTTCGCGGCATCGGCATCACCGCATCCAAGGCAGCGGGGCCTCTCCACTATCACCGCTCTGCAGCAAAAAGCGCGCCTTCCTCGGCAGACGGTATGCAAAAAAAGAGCGAGGCGGAGCGTCTTTCGGACGCCATCGAGGGCGTCAAGGCAGGGCTTGCCGACCTGCAACGGCGGGCGGTGGAGAGCGTTGGAGAATCGGCGGCGGAGATCTTTGAGATCCACGCCATGCTCCTCGACGACGAGGATTTCCGCGAGACGATCGACGAAGGACTGGATCGGGGACTGTCGGCAGAGGGAGCGATCGAGGAGGCGGTGAGGATCTTCTCACAGCGGCTCAAGGAAACGGGAGACGACTATCTCGCGGCGCGCGCCGCCGATCTCTGTGACATCTCCCGTCAGCTCACCGACCAGCTCTCGGGCAAGGGGGCAAGCGCAGTCCCCGCGGAAGAAAACGATCAGCCCTATATTCTCGTGGCGGAGGATCTGACCCCCTCGGAAACCATTCTGCTCGACAAATCCAAGATCCTCGGCTTTGTCACGCGTCTCGGAACGCCAAACTCCCACACCGCCATTTTAGCGCGCGCCATGGGCATTCCCGCTCTGGTTGGAGTGGGGAGCATCCCCGACGGATTGGAGGGGGCGTACGCCCTTCTCGACGCATCCCTTGGGACGCTGACCGTCTCCCCCACGCGCACGCAGATTCTGGATTTTGAACGCCGCCGTCGGGAGGAATCCGAGCTTGCGCGGGAGCACGACCGCTATCTGCGGTCGCTGATGAACAAGCCTGCCGTGACGAGAAGCGGACACCGTATGCTCATCTACGCCAACGTGGGGAGCGAGGAGGAGGTCGCCGCCGCCTTTCAAGGGGGCGCGGACGGCATCGGGCTCTTTCGGAGCGAGTTTCTCTATCTGTCACTCGATCACTACCCCACCGAGGACACCCTCTTTGCATCCTACCGCCGCGCCGTGGAGAATATGCAGGGCAAGCGCATCGTCATTCGCACGCTGGACGTAGGCGCGGACAAGCAGATCCCCTATTTTGATCTTCCCCACGAGGAGAATCCCGCGCTTGGATTCCGCGCGGTACGGATCTGTCTTGCGCGTGAGGAGGTTTTCAAGACCCAACTCCGCGCCATTCTGCGCGCCTCTGCCTTTGGAACGGTCTCGGTCATGATCCCCATGATCGTCTCCGCCGAGGAGGTACGGGACTGCCGACGCCTGCTGGAGGAATGTAAGGCAGAGCTGTCGCGCCAAGGGATCGACTACGACGCGGGGATCGAGTTCGGCATCATGATCGAGACCCCCCCCGCCGCCATCATGAGCGACGAGCTTGCCGCCGAGGTGGATTTCTTCTCGGTGGGGACGAACGATCTCACCCAGTACACCTTGGCGGCTGACCGTCAGAACGCCGCCCTTGACACCCTCTGCGAGCGAAACCGCGACCCCGTCCTTCGTCTGATCGAGGGGGCGGCGCGCGCCATTCACGAGCGCGGGGGCTGGATCGGCATCTGCGGCGAGCTGGCGGCGGATCTTTGCCTGACCCAGCGATTTGCCGATATGAAAATTGACGAGCTCTCGGTTTCTGTTCCCTACCTCCTTGGGGTGCGGGAAAAGGTGATCGAGTGTAAATAAACGAGGTAAACCCTATGAAATTATTCAGAAAAAATCATACCCTGCTCGCCATCTGCGACGGCAGATGCGCCCCCCTCTCCGAAATGCCCGACGAGGCGTTTGCCTCGGGGATGCTTGGGGAGGGCGTGACCGTTTTTCCCACCACGGGTCGCTTTTTCACCCCCGTTTCGGGGAAAATCGAGAGCATCGCCGAGAGCCGACACGCCTACACCATGCTCTCCGAGGACGGGCTGGAGATCCTTCTCCACATCGGAGTGGACACGGTGGAGATGAAGGGCGACGGCTTCACCCCTTTGGTCAAGGCGGGTCAGCAAGTACGCGCGGGAGATCCCTTGGCGGACGCGGATCTGTCCAGAATCTCCGACCGCGGCTTTTCCACCGCAACGGCGCTCCTCATTACCAATCCCGAAAAAATTGAAATTACAGATCTACGGCACGGCGCAATCAAGGGGGGCAAGGACGTCCTTCTTTCTTACCGTCCCGTAAAGAAAGGATAATCATGTCTGACGTAATGCTCAAAGAAAACAAGGGGGGCGGCTTTTTCAGCGTTCTGCAGCGCGTGGGACGCGCCTTTATGCTCCCCATCGCGCTTCTCCCCATCGCGGGGCTTCTGCTCGGCGTGGGCGCGTCCTTTACCAACACCGCGATGCTCGAGGCCTACAACCTCGTCGGCGTCCTCGGCCCGGGCACCTTCCTTGGCGGCGTCTTTACCCTGCTCGCCTCGGTGGGAACGGTCATCTTTGACAACCTTCCCCTTCTCTTTGCCATGGGCGTTGCCCTTGGTATGGCGGAAAACGAAAAAGGCACCGCTACCCTCTCGGCGGCGATCGCCTTCTTCGTCATGCACAAGACCATCAACACCCTGCTCGCCCTTTCGGGCAGGCTCGCCGAGGGCGCGATGCCCGAGGGAACGGTGGCGAACGTCGTGGGTATCCCCTCCCTCCAGATGGGTGTCTTCGGCGGTATCATCGTCGGTCTTGGCGTGGCGTATCTGACCAACCGCTTCTACAAGATCCGTCTGCCCAACGTCATCTCCTTCTTCGGGGGCAGCCGCTTCATTCCCATCATCTCCACCACCGTCTATATTTTGGTGGGTGTCCTGATGTTCTTCGTCTGGCCCTACGTGCAGACGGGCATCTATGCCCTCGGCGACCTCGTTCTGCGCTCGGGCTACGCGGGCACCTTCATCTACGGCTTTATCGAGCGTATCCTCATTCCCTTCGGTCTGCACCACGTGTTCTATCTCCCCTTCTGGCAGACGGGTGTGGGCGGCTCCGCCCTCATTGACGGGGTGATGGTCTACGGCGCACAGAATATCTTCTTTGCCGAGCTTGCGTCTCCGAACGTTTCCCGCTTCTCGGTGGAGGCTTGCCGCTTCATGAGCGGAAAGTTCCCCCTGATGATCTTTGGATTGCCCGGGGCGGCTCTCGCGATGTACACCTGCGCCGATTCCTCCAAGAAGCGCGCCGCGGGTGGCTTGCTCCTCTCTGCCGCGCTGACCGCGATGCTGACGGGTATCACCGAGCCGATCGAGTTTACCTTCCTCTTCGTTGCGCCCATTCTCTACGTGATCCACTCGATCTTCGCGGGACTTGCCTATATGCTCATGCACATTCTCGGCGTGGGCGTGGGCATGACCTTCTCGGGGGGCATCATCGACCTGACCCTGTTTGGCATCATTCAGGGCAACGCCAAGACCAACTGGGTGATGGTCCCTCTGGTCGGAATCTTCTATTTCATCGTGTATTTCTTCCTCTTCCGTTTCCTCATTCGCCGCAACAACTATCTCACGCCCGGGCGCGAGGTTGGCGACGATGAGGTCAAGCTCTACACCCGCGCCGACTACAACCGCAAAAAGGAGGGTGGCTCGGACGCCTCCCGCGCGTCAAACGACGTCTCTCCCCTCATTCTGGAGGGGCTGGGCGGCAAGGACAATATCGTTTCTCTCGACTGCTGCGCGACCCGTTTGCGCGTCTCGGTGAAGGACTCCGAGCTTGTCTCCGACGCCAAGCTCCGTCAAAGCGGCGCGAGCGGTGTCATTCGCCGCGGCGGCGGTGTTCAGGTCGTCTACGGCCCTCAGGTCGCTGTCATCAAGAGCGAGTTGGAGGATTATTTGAAAGGGCTTTGATAGAAGACCTTGAGAAGGGGGAACTTCTTGTAAGAAGCTTCCCCCTTCCCAAACCCATCCCCTTCAAGAACTTTCCACACACTCCCATTCCGCTATGGAATGGAAGTGTGTGGAAATTCTTTTTATGGGTGGGTAATGGCGTTGTATTCCATATGAGTCTTACTTCGTGAGCATTTGGGGTGGCGGGCACCCAAATGCTTTCGGGAGCGCCATTCCGTCTATGCTTTGAACATTCCGATGCAGGCTGATGTCGCACCCAAAGAACGGATCGGAGCACACTTTCCGCGCACTAAAACAAAGGAGGGCGCACGATGTTCGCACGCCCTCCTTTTGGATTGCCGATTCCCTTTCCACGGAAAGTTTTGAGGGTTCTTAGGGGACTTTTACGAAAAGTCCCCTAAGCGGAGCGCGAGGCAGAGCCTCGCGACCTTATCACTCCTTCTCCACAATACAGGTCTGCGACTTGTGGATGGAGTTTTTTGGCACGTAGCCGCGGACGGAGGAGAGGGGGTAGACGTTTGAGTGCTCGCCAATGACGGTGCCGGGGTTGAGGACGCTGTTGCAGCCCACCTCCACGTGGTCGGAGAGCATCGCGCCGAACTTCTTGCGACCGGTGTTGAGAACCTCGCCGTCCACGCGAACCGAGACGGGGGTCTTGTCGCTCTTGACGTTGGAGGTCACGGCACCTGCGCCCATGTGCGAGAGGTATCCGAGAACCGAATCCCCCACGTAGTTGAAGTGAGGCACCTGCACGCCGTCAAAGAGGATGCAGTTCTTCAGCTCCACCGAATTCCCCACCACACAGCCGCCTCCAACGAGGGCAGAGCCGCGAATGAAGGCGCACTGGCGCACCTCGGTGCGCTCCCCGATGATGGCAGGCGCGCCGATGGACGCGGTGGGAGCAACCGTGGCGGATTTCGCCACCCAGACGCCCTCCGTGACCTCATCGTAGAGATCCTTCGGGAGCGTCGCACCAAGCTCGAGAATGAAATCCTTCAGCCCGTCCAAAGCCTCCCACGGGTAGGTAAAACGATTCAGATACTCCCACGCCAAGGTGTGCTCGGGATAGTGATAGAGTGCCTTGACCGTCAGCTTTTCAAATGCGTTTGCCATCGTTTTCTCTCCTTATACAAGTCCCCGCGCGTGAATGAGATCCACCACGCGGTCGACACATCTCTCGCAGATCTCCTCGGTCGCCGCCTCGGTCATCACGCGAACGACAGGCTCGGTGCCGCTCTCGCGGAGCAGGATGCGCCCTGCGTTGCCAAGCTCCTCCCCGATCTTTTTAACCAACGCCTGCACCTCGGGATCCTGTCGAACTGCCTTTTTATCCTTCACACGAACGTTCTTAAGCACCTGCGGGAACATCTTGACCGGCTCCGCCAGCTTCTCCAAGGTCTGCTTGCTCTCGATCACCGCCTCCATGATCTTGATGGCGGTCAGAATTCCGTCTCCCGTGGTGGCGTATTTGCTCATAATGATGTGTCCCGACTGCTCGCCGCCCACGCAGTTGCCCGTCTCGAGCATATTCTCATAGACGTAGCGGTCGCCAACGGTGGTCTGCACGTAGTCCATGCCCGCCTGATCGAGGGCGCGGTAGAGCCCCATATTGGACATGATGGTGGTCACCACGGTGTTGTTGGCAAGCTCGCCGTTCTGCTTCATCATCTTGCCGAGAATATAGAGAATGTGATCGCCGTTGACCACGTTGCCCTTGCCGTCCACCGCGAGACATCGGTCGGCGTCACCGTCAAAGGCGAATCCTAGATCCAAGCCTCGCTCACGCACGTGCGCCGCCAAAAATTCAATATGCGTCGATCCCGCGTCGGTGTTGATGTTGATCCCGTCGGGGCGCGCGTTGATGACCGAAACCTCGGCTCCAAGTGCCTCAAACACGCTGGGAGCGATCATCCACGCGCTGCCGTTGGCGCAATCAAGCCCGATGCGATAGGGGCGGAAGGAGTGCTTGGAGAGGGAGATGAGATAGCCGATGTAGCGGTTTCTGCCCGCCGCGTAGTCCACGATCTGCCCCACGTTCTCTCCCGTTGCAAAGGGGACGTCTCCCGCAAGACCGAGAGACGCGTAATCTCCGTCAAGGTACGCCTCGATGTGCGAGATGGTCTCGTCGTCGATCTTCTCCCCCTTGTTGTTGACCAGCTTGATGCCGTTATCGTGGAAGGGGTTGTGGCTGGCGGAGATCATGATTCCGCAGTCAAAGTCACCGCCCGCCACCGCGTAGGAGACGCTGGGGGTGGTTGTCACGTGCAGCATATAGGCGTCCGCGCCCGATGCTGTCAGACCAGCCACGATGGAATACTCGAACATATAGCTGGACCGGCGTGTATCCTTGCCGATGACCACGCGGGCCTTCCTGCCCGTGCGCGCACCGTAATACCAGCCGATAAACTTGCCGATCTGATAAGCATGCTCGCTGGTGAGGCCCACATTCGCCTCGCCGCGGAAGCCGTCCGTACCAAAGTACTTGCCCATTTCATTCAGTCCTTTCAAAAACGCGAAAGAGG
>JAZSBE010000013.1:0-4716 GCA_045602215.1 Eubacteriales bacterium
TCCCCTTCAAGAACTTTCCGCACACTCCCATTTCACAATGGAACGGAAGTGTGCGGAAATTCTTTTTATGGAGACGGGTGTGATGAAACAATGAAATTTCTTGTAGGGGAGGCGTTTCGCCTCCCGTGTATGAAGCATAAAATTTGATGCTTTTTCGGGAGGGGAGACCCCTCCCCTACGGTGAAAAAACCTCCCACGCACAAAACAAAGGAGGGTATGCGATGTTCGCACGCCCCTCCATAGGATCATCTATTCCTTTTTGTCGGAAAGTTTTGAGGGTTCTTATAAGCAGAGTGCGGACAGAGTCCGCGACCTTAAGCCCTTTTTCACAAAATCTCTTCCATAAAAATGTATATTCCCTTGACAAGCGCGTGGGGAAGTGATATAATTACCCTATGTATCATCACGGAGACAGGAGAACCAACATGAACAACACAGAAAAGACAATGGACAAGATCGTAGCCCTCTGCAAGACGAGAGGATTCATTTTCCCCGGCTCGGAGATCTACGGCGGACTTGCAAACTCTTGGGACTACGGCCCCTTGGGTGTTGAGTTCAAGAATAACGTCAAGCGCGCTTGGTGGAAGAAGTTCGTGCAGGAGAGCCGCTACAACGTCGGTCTTGACAGCGCGATCATTATGAATCCCCAGGCATGGGTCGCATCGGGACACGTGGGCGGATTTTCCGACCCCCTTATGGACTGCAAGCAGTGCAAGATGCGTCACAGAGCCGACAAGCTCATCGAGGATTACGCCTTTGAGAACGGCCTTTCCGACGTCAATCCCGCAGGCTGGAGCTTTGACGAGATGTCTGCCTTCATCAAGGAGAAGGGAATCGCTTGCCCCTCTTGCGGCGGCAAGGATTTTGCAGACATCAAGAAGTTCAATCTGATGTTCAAGACCACCATCGGTGTGACCGAGGACAGCTCCAACGTGGTTTACCTGCGCCCCGAGACGGCGCAGGGTATCTTCGTCAACTTCCAGAACGCGCAGCGCACCACCCGTAAGAAGCTGCCCTTTGGCGTGGCGCAGATCGGTAAATCCTTCCGTAACGAGATCACCCCCGGAAACTTTGTGTTCCGTACCCGTGAGTTCGAGCAGATGGAGCTGGAGTTCTTCTGCAAGCCCGGCACTGACCTTGAGTGGTTTGCATACTGGAAGGACTACTGCCACAAGTTCCTGCTCAACCTCGGCATGAGAGAAGAAAATCTCCGTCTGCGCGACCACGATGCGGACGAGCTCTGCTTCTACTCCAAGGCGACCACCGACTTTGAGTTCCTGTTCCCGTTCGGCTGGGGCGAGCTCTGGGGTATCGCCGACAGAACCGACTACGACCTTGGTCAGCATCAGACCCACAGCGGCAAGGATATGACCTACTTCGATCAGGAGACGAACGAGCACTACATTCCCTACGTCATCGAACCCTCTCTGGGTGCTGACCGCGTGGCACTTGCATTCCTCGTGGACGCTTACGATGAGGAAGTGATCGACGCCGAGAAGAACGACGTGCGCACCGTTCTCCACCTCCACCCCGCTCTCGCGCCCTTCAAGGCTGCCGTTCTGCCTCTTTCCAAGAAGCTGGGCGACAAGGCAATGGAGATCTACGAGGAGCTTTCCAAGTACTTTATGGTGGATTACGACGAGACGGGATCCATCGGTAAGCGTTACCGCCGCGAGGACGAGATCGGAACCCCCTTGTGCATCACCGTGGACTTTGAGACTGTGGGCGACGCCGAGAAGGTTGCCGACAACTGCGTCACCGTCCGTGACCGTGACACCATGGAGCAGGTTCGTATCCCGATCTCCGAGCTCCGCGCTTATATCGAAAAGAAACTCGAGTTTTGATAAAACTCTGTGAGAAAAGACCTTTGGGGGAGGGACTTCTTTTGAAAAGAAGTCCCTCCCCCAAAACCCCCCACCTCAAGAAACATCCCCAACCTCCTATTCCCCCACGGAACAGAAGCTTGGGGAAGTTCTTTTTATGGCGATGGGTATGATGAAACAATAAAATTTCTTGTAGGGGAGGCGTTTCGCCTCCCGTGCATGAAGTATAAAATTTGATGTTTTTTCGGGAGGGAGACCCCTCCCCTACGATGTTACCCCGTGAGAATCCAGGGTCTCGGCGGTCCCTGGATTCTTTCGGGAGCATCTTTCCGTCTATTGGTGAGTCTTTCCCATGCAGACGATGTTTGCATTGAAGTGTAGGTCGGGGCACACTTTCCGCGCACCGCGCAATAGAGGGTAATCTTTGTTTGCACTACCCTCCATAGGATTGCCTATTCTTTTTCCACGGAAAGTTTTGGGGGTTCTTAGGGGACTTTTACGAAAAGTCCCCTAAGTGGGTGTGGGCGACGCCCACGACCTTACAACGCCTCGCGACCTTCCTCCCATCAAACCTTAAACTGCGGTTGCCGTAGAGTTGCGTTTTTGTTGGCGTCGTCCACGGCGACGGCGAGGCAGTAGACGGCGGATGCACCTGCATCGCGGAGCAGGCGGACGCCTGCCGCCATGGTAGAGCCGGTGGTCACGATGTCGTCCACGAGAATGTAGATCTTGCCCGATGGGTCAGCCTTGGGGTCGAGGTAGTAGGACGCCAAGGCGTTGCGTCGCCGCCCCTCATGAGAAAGCGTCTTTTGCTGGGTGTTCATACGAGGGTAGCGGCGAATGATAGGCTCCCAAGGGATGGATGCGCGGCGCGAAAGGGCGCGCGTCAATTCCTTCCCTTGATCGGTGCCGGACTCCCGTTCCGAGCGTTTGCTGCGAGGGAAGTAGGTCAGGCGGATCAGTGAGGGATCGGTATTCGTGTCCGCGATCAGTCGCTCGAGCGATCGC
The DNA here is from genome assembly GCA_045602215.1 of Eubacteriales bacterium. Classification (GTDB taxonomy): domain Bacteria; phylum Bacillota; class Clostridia; order Oscillospirales; family CAG-272; genus UMGS1865. The sequence continues at coordinate 2,832 of JAZSBE010000013.1, forward strand.
TCCAGCTCGGCGGCGAGAAACTCAAGGCAGAGCGCAGACTTTTGCTGCTTGATCTTGTAGAGGATGCGATTTTGAGGCGGATATTTCTTGCCCTGCAGATAGTACACGCGCTTCCAAAGCCCCGCACCGTGTACGCGAACGAGCTCCTGGGCGCAACAGGCGCACTCCGAAACCGCCAAGCCGCAGCCGCCGCAGGAATCGAGCAGCTCGCTCTCCCAGACGTCCATACAGTCGGCGCAAAAGGCGGAATATTCCATACCCGCGCCGCGAATGTTCAAAAGCGCGCCGCAACCGCCGCATCGCGGCGGAAACAGCACGCTCGTCAGCCCGTATTTCATGCTTCGTCGGAGGGATTCTTGGAGCGGCGGGTGGATTTGATGCGATAAAGCTCCTCGGCGGCAAGACGCGCGCGCGTCACGCTGCCCTCCTTGGGGAAGCAGTAGTAGAGGGCGTCGCGGTTGCCGATGCCCACCACGTCACCGATCTCGTACCAAAAGTAGTCGGCGTTGAGGCTGTGCGACGCCTGAGGCTTTTGCTCGTAGTGAAGCTTTCCGTCGCAGCCGTCAAGGGTAAAGCCGTTCTCGTCGTGGCGAAGCGTACCCGAGCCCACCATATAGAGGGCGCGGTGATCGACCAGCATCCCGATCTCCACCTCAGTCTCCCAGAGGTAGTCGCCGCGCTCGATCATGGCGCGTACCTCGGCGCGTTGCCAGTCAAACCAGTCGGTCAGATAAGGAAATTCGGTCTTTCCGCTCGTTGCCGAGAAGACGCCGTATTCGTCCATCTCGTAGGTCTTTCCGCACGCTTGACAGTAGATCGTATGATCGCGGCTCGCCATCTCTCCCTCGAGGTGGCAGGCAGGACACTTGTACAGAATGCGCTCCAGTCCCACCGCGCGCTCGCGGTCGGCGATGCGGATGCGATTCTCGCGCTGCCATGCAAAATTATCAAACGTAAACTCGCGACAGATGGCGCTCTGAATGTCCTCGGCGGAGCTTTGTTTCACCCCGTCGCGGTCAAAAAGTACCTTGACGGTGGCGCGAACGGGAACCTTCCGCGTCCGCAAGCCGTTGTACAGGGGCTGGCGGAAGAACGCGCCCTCGGCGATGATTGTCACCACGGGAACGCCCAAAAGCTTGACCAGACCGCCCAAGCCGGGGGACATCTCGGAGGCTCTGCCGTCAAAGGAGTAGCCCGCCTCGGGGTACATCAGCACGTCCACCTTCTGTTCCTCGAGGGCGTACTTGATGTCCTTGACCAGCGTCAGGTCAGAAACGTATTTCTGGGTGGGGATACAGCCGATGCGTTCCATCAGCCAACGCTTTCCCACCATACCGTCCAGCGTGCTCACCACGCAGTGGCGGCGGGGGTAAAAGATCCTCGACGCGATCTTCAGATCAATAAACGCCGAATGGTTCATCAGAATCAGGCAGGGCTCGCGCGGAATTTCTCCCTCCACGCGGTAGGAAAAACCGGTCGCAATGAGATCGGGAATAGACAAAACGCGGATCAAGGTGGAGAGCAAGAACCACGGCCGACGCGGCTTTCGATGAGAGCCGCCCGCCCTTGCCATGACCTCGTCGTAGGACATCTTTACCGTCTTAATCTTCATAGAATCCTCTTTCTTCAAAAGCTCGTAGTTTTGTGAACTTTTCTTAACAAAAGGATACCATGTTTTCGTTCCTTTGTCAAGAGAACACGCGAAAAATGTTGAAAGAGGTCGCGGAGCGGGTTAAATTATCATTTCCCTTGTAGGGGCGACCAGACACCACGCAAGCGCGGCGGTCGCCCCTACAAGTTGTTTATTGTTTCATCACACCCACCCATAAAAAGACTTTCCACAGACTCCCGTTCCTTCGCGGAATGGGAGTCTGTGGAAAGTTCT
>JAZSBE010000014.1:0-34488 GCA_045602215.1 Eubacteriales bacterium
ATCTCGCTGTTTCCGAGCTTGCCCTTCGTCTGTCCCTCAAACTGCGCCTCGGTGAGCTTGACGGATACAATAGCGGAAAGTCCCTCACGAACGTCCTAAGTCGGATCGTAGCCATGTCGTTCTGTGAGCCAAGGAGTTGTCACCTTAACTTGTCTTCCTAAGACCGCTTGGCCTCCGACTTATCTCGCTGTTTCCGAGCTTGCCCTTCGTCTGTCCCTCAAACTGCGCCTCGGTGAGCTTGACGGATACAATAGCGGAAAGTCCCTCACGAACGTCCTCGCCTCCCAGGTTCTTGTCGCTGTCCTTGAGAATGTTATATTTTCTTCCGTATTCGTTGAGGACGTTGGTCAGAGCGGTCTTAAAGCCCACCTCGTGCGTTCCTCCCTCAACGGTGTTGATGTTGTTTGCAAAGGTAAGAAGCGCTTCGTTATAGCTGTCGTTATACTGGAGCGCGACCTCCGCGACGCTATCCTCTTTTTCTGCGCGCATATAGATCACGTCCGGATGTACCAGCTCGCAGTGCTTCTGAGAATTGATATGCTCAACGAAGGAACGGATTCCTCCGTCGTATTTCAGATCGTTTTCACGGTAGGTGCCATCCTCAAGAGTCTCTCTCTCATCGCGGAGAATGATGTTCACTCCGCCGTTGAGGAATGCCTGCTCACGCAGACGCTTGAGAAGCACCTCGTAGTCAAATACCGTTTCCTCAAACACCGTTGCGTCGGGCTTGAAGCGAACGTAAAGACCGTGTTTCTCGGTCAGACCCTCCTCACGGAACGGGCGCGCCACGTGTCCTCTCTCAAATCTTTCGGTATAGCGTTTTCCGTCGTAGCAGTTATCCACCTCGACCCACTCGGAAAGCGCGTTTACAACCGATGCACCAACGCCGTGCAGACCTCCGGAGAACTTGTATCCGTCTCCTCCGAATTTTCCGCCTGCGTGCAGAACGGTATAAACCACCTCCAGTGTGGGGATTCCCATCTTGGGGTGAACACCGCTGGGGATTCCTCTACCGTCGTCCTGCACCGAAACGCTTCCGTCCGGCATCAGCGTTACCTCAATACGGTTACATCTTCCTGCCAGCGCCTCGTCGATGGAGTTATCCACGATCTCATAGACCAGATGGTGCAAACCGCGCGCAGAGGTAGACCCGATATACATACCCGGTCTTTTTCTGACTGCCTCCAGTCCTTCAAGCACCTGAATCTGATTTTCGTCGTAGACCTTTTCCTCGGTCGCCTGATTCAAAACTCGTTCCTGTTGTTCCATGAATAGATCCCTTTCTATCATTGTTTCGTTTTCACGAAATCACTCGTCTTTTTTCAGTCTGCGATCTGAATGCCCGTCTCAATTCTTCCCACCAGTGAGGAGGTGGAAAGCTGGGAAAAGCAAACGCGAAATTCTCCCGTCTCATCCTTGTATAAAACAAAGGACTTTGGAATTTCCACAGAAGCGAAGAATACCGCATCCTCCGCCTGCGCCGCAGATAAATACTTTTTCGTCACCGCAGACACCGTCGCGCTGTCTGCATCAAAGATTCCAATGATATTTCTGATTCGAATATTTTGATTGTTTCCGACGTGTAGATACATGGAAACTCCTTTTCTTATCCGCTTGTTCTGGAATAGGATCCTTGACTGACAAAGATCATATCCTTATTTTTTACACATTCCGAATCGCACGAGGTGATGATCACCTGTTTTCCTTCCAGCTTTTCTGCAAGGAAGGCTCTTCTCCCCTCATCCAATTCCGAAAAAACGTCGTCAAAGAGAAACACCGGCATCTCTCCGCAGATCTGGTTGCAAACCTCTCCCTCGGCAAGCTTCATGGAGAGTGCCAGAGATCTCTGCTGACCTTGAGAGGCGAACATTCTCGCAGATTTTCCGTTGAGCAGGATCTCCACGTCATCCTTGTGGATTCCCCAAAGTGTGCTCCCCGCCGCGACCTCTCTGTCAAGCCTTGCGGTGAGCAATCTGACATAAGACTCTTTGATCTTTTGGATATCCTCCAAATCCTCTCCCGAAAGTCCCGAGGAGGATCGGTAGACCGAGAGGGGAATCTCCTCCTCTCCCTTCATCTGGAGAAAGCATTCCTGCATTTCTCTGTTGAGAGAGAGCAGATAACGGTAGCGATACTGCGAAATGATTGCTGCCTCCTCTGCAAGCTGCAAGGACCAAAGCTCCACGGTATCCGCAAAGGTCTTGTAATCCTCGTTGGCCCGACGGATCAGCTGGTTTCTCTGCTTGAGAAGCTGATGGTATCTCTGAAGGCTTTTGAGATACAGAGGGTAGAGCTGAGAGATGGCGATATCCAGAAAATTTCTTCTCTCCGCAGGCCCCTCCTTAATCAGGGATAGATGCTCGGGGCAGAACAGAACCGTTCTGAACTGTCCCACCATGTCGGATACGCGGGTGAGTTTGACGCGATTCTGCTCGATCCTTCGTCTTTTTCCCGCCATCATTCTCACGGTGAGATTTTGCTGTCTGACGGAATCGGTAAAATCCATCGAGATCTCCGCCATCTCCGCGCCGAATCGGATCAGTTCCTCATCATGAAGGGCGCGGAAGCTTTTTCCGATCGACATATAGAAGATCGCTTCCAGCAAATTCGTCTTTCCCTGCGCGTTTTTTCCGACGAGCACGTTGACCCCGTCCGAAAAAACGACCTCAGCCTTTTCTATATTCCGAAAATTGCTGACACATATTCGATTGCAAACCATATGAACAGTCCCTTTCGGAATTGAATTTTTTTACTCCTTCATACGAACGGGCAGGAGCATGAAGAGCTCTTCTCTCTCACCCGCCTCATCTTCCTCCATCTTGGGCTCGATATTGATCGAGGTCAGGGAAGAGGTCATGGAAATCTTTACGGTTTCCGCATCGCACGCGCGCAAGCTGTCAATAAGGAAGCGGTTGTTGAACGCGATCACGAGATTCTCTCCCTCGTGGTCGATCTGAACCTCGTCGTAAATGCTTCCCACCATCGAGTTTGCAGAGATCTTGAGCAGATCTCCGTCCAGCTCCAGACGAACGTGCGCTCTGACGCTTCCAACTACCTTTTCCTCGGTGACAAGCGCTGCTCTTTCCAATGCAGAGATCAGCTTCTCGCGGTTTGCATAAGCAAAAATACGGTGAGATTTGGAAATAATCCGATCATATTCAATATAAGCGCCCTCAATCAGACGGGAGAAGAAGATGGCATCCTTCAGATGGAACACGATGTTCTTTCTGGACATATAGATTCTGACCGTCTCTCGCTCGTCATCCTTGAGAAGACGGAACAGCTCGTTGACTGTCTTGGTGGGAATGATGAAGGAGAAGCTCAGATCACTTCCGTCTGCATTCTGATTTTCAATCGGAACGGCAACCAAGCATTTTGCGAGCTTGAAGCTATCGCAGGAAACCGCCAGGATGCTGTCCGAGCTTACCTTAAAGTAACAGCCGTTGAGAACGGGTCTGGTATCGTTGGACGCCATTGCATACATGGTCTTGGAAAGCATCTCCTTCAGAGCCGCCTGGGATACGGTAAATCCGTCCTCGGTCTCAAGACGGGGAATTGCAGGATAATCCTCTGCGGAGAGCGCGCTCATCTTGTGAGAGGATCTTCCGCTGGAGATACAAGCCTGAAGATTTTCCGAAACGGTTAAAGTAACCTCGTCTCCCTCCATGACGCGAACGGTTTGAGAGAACTTCTGCGCATTGAGAACGTAGCATCCTGCCTCCTCAACCTGAGCCTTGACTTGGATTCTCATACCCTTTTCAAGGTCGAAGGTGGTCATGGTGCAGGTTCCGTCCTCTGCGGCGTCAATCAGGATACCCTCAATCGCCGAAAGCGTAGACTTGCCCGAAACGGCACACATCAGAGGAGCAACCTCGTTGCTGATCTGCTGTCTGTTAAATATGATTTTCATGTTTTATGCCAGCCTTTCATTTTATTTTCTCTGCGAAGCGTTTTTTCTCCGAGAGAAAGAGATAGAATAGATAGATTATATATATTAGTCGTAGTAGTAGGGGCTTTGGAAAATGTTAAAAATCCAAAATCTCCAAGCGCCAAAAGGATTTTTTGCGTATGATTGATTTCTCTTATTATGGAAAAAGTAAAGAAACCGGTTGAAAATTCAATGCGATTTTTTTAACGTGATCCCTCAAAATAAGAATGAAATCAAAAGGAAAAAATTCGTGTTTTGTTGAAAAAAATCATTTTATCTTAATCTGTTGAAAGAGGGGAAAAGTAGGACGAAAAAGAAGAATTTATAACCCGAAAACGAAGAAGAAAATAAGATTTCAACAACCGAGGAAACAGATGGATTCCACACCAAAAAGTTCTTTGAACAAGCCTTATTTTGCACGTTTCTCAACACCCGGAAAGCGAGAAACCGAAGCGATTTCATCAAGGTTTTCAACAGGTGTGAAAAACGTTGTTGAAAACTGATTTTTGTATGGCTTAAAGTGTGGAAATCAACCGGTGATTTCCTTTTTGAGATCAGACAATTCCAGATGGAATCCCGTCTCGGTGTTCAGACGCTTTTCGACAGCGCGAATGGAGGCGAGGATGGTCGCGTGATCGCGGTTGAAGATCTTTCCGATGTTGGGAAGAGAGATCTCGGTGATCTGGCGAACGAGGTAAACCGAGATGTGACGCGCGGTGGCGATCTCCTTGTTTCGCTTGGTTCCGACGATGTCCTCTCTCGAAATTCCGTATTTGTTAAATACCGCGGAGAAGATCTTATCCACTGTTACGTTGACCGGCTCTGCGCCTCCCAGAATCTCCAATAGACAGGTCTTTGCAAGATCTATCGTCACCTTCTGACCGGACAGAAAGCTGAGCGCGCCCAGCTTTTTGATCGTACCCTCGATCTGACGAATGTTGGAGCGGAGATTTTCACCGAGGAAGGTGAGAACGTCGTCGGGAATATCCACGTTGACGTGTTCCGCCTTTTTTTTGATGATTGCAATTCTCAACTCAAGATCCGGCGGCTCGATGTCTGCAAGAAGTCCCCACTCAAAACGGGATTTCAGTCGATCCTCCAAGGTCTTGATGTCGCGGGGAGGACGGTCGGAGGTCAGAATGATCTGCTTCTTTTCCTCAAACAGTGCGTTGAAGGTGTGGAAGAATTCCTCCTGAATGGAGATCTTACCCGCGATGAACTGAATATCGTCGATCAGAAGCACGTCGCACTTGCGGTATTTGTCGCGGAACTCGTCCATCGTCTTGCTTGCAAGGCAGGCAATCATCTGATTGGTGAAATCCTCGCCCTTGGTGTAGATGATTTTGACGTCGGGATTGTTGGACTTCATTCGGTTGATGATCGCGCACATGAGGTGCGTTTTTCCAAGACCGCTGTTACCGTAAATGAAAAGGGGATTGTAGTTGGTTGCGGGATTGTTTGCAACGGCAACGCAGGCAGCGTGCGCAAACTTATTGGTGTTTCCAACGATGAAATTTTCAAAGGTGTATTCAAAGTTGTAGCTGGGCATGATGGGGGTCTCGGGCTCCTCTTTCTTCTCAATCGGAGTAAGACCGACCGTCTGAGCTTTCACTTGATCCGCCGTCACGGCAGAGCCTGTGAAGATCAGATTGACCTGAATCTCAAATCCCAGCACCTCTGAAAACTGATCCTTGATCTTGTCGATGTATTTATCCTTGATGGTGTTGAACTTAAATTCTCCCGGAGAACCGATGGTGAGGATGTCGTTTTCAAAAGAAATGATCTCCACGTCTCCAAACCACAAATTGATTGCAGTCTCAGAAAGTGTCTCGCGGAAGGAATCCTTAACCATGTTCCAAATTTGCCCAATTTCCTCTAAATATTTCTGTTCGGACATTCTGAAATGTAATTCCCCTTTCGTATATTATATTAATATTATATCATATAATATTATAATATACAATTAAGATGATAAAAATTTTACAATCCGTTCATATTTATAACGCGTATTTTTCTAAAAAATATCGAAAAAAGAGGAGAAAAAAGTAGGTATTTCTATTGTTTTTCGCAGGGATTCGTGATATAATGAAAGGGACTTTAAGAGGAAAGGATCGGAAGTATGAAACACGGACAGCTGGCGGATCTGATCAGACCGCAGTCCTTTGATGACCTGGTGGGACAGGATCATCTGTTTGGAGAGCGTGGCGTCATTCGCAGAATGATGGATGGCGGAAGGATCACCAATATGATCTTTTACGGCCCTCCCGGAACGGGAAAGACCACCGCGGCTTCTATCATTGCAAAAAAATCCGGCATGGAATTCAGAAAGCTGAACGCGACCTCGGCTTCTATTTCCGATATCAAGGCAATCATACAGGAAACGGGAAATCTCTTTGGATCCAACGGGATTTTACTGTATCTGGACGAGATCCAGTATTTCAACCGCAAGCAGCAGCAATCTCTTCTCGAATATATCGAGGACGGGCGCATCACCCTGATTGCTTCTACCGCGGATAATCCTTATTTCTTTATCTATAACGCGATTTTATCCCGTTGCTCCGTGTTTGAGTTCAAGGCGGTCAAACCCGACGATACCCTTCCGGTTCTGCGCCGTGCGCTTCGCTATCTGAACGAGGAAAACGGAAAGAATAAGACGGCAGAGGACGATTTGCTCCGATACGTCGGGCAGCTTGCAAACGGTGACGTACGCCACTCGGTGGTGTTATTCGAGAACGCCTATCACGCGGCTGATGAGGAAATTTGCAGAGAGCACGTGGAGAGCTTCCACGGCACGGTAGGAGCGCTTTCGGAGGATCTGCACTACGATCTGATGTCCTGCCTGCAAAAATCCATTCGCGGATCCGATCCCGACGCCGCGGTCTTCTATCTTGCAAAATTGCTGTCGCTGGGCGATCTTTTGACGGTCTGCAGAAGACTTCAGGTGATCGCATCGGAGGACGTGGGACTGGCGTACCCTCTGGCGTCGGTGGTGGTGAGATCCTGCTGTGAATCGGCGCGAGAGCTGGGAATGCCCGAGGCGCAGATTCCGCTGACGCACGCGGCGCTGATCCTTGCGACCGCGCCCAAATCCAATTCCTCGGAAACAGCGATTCTGTCGGCGATGGCAGACGTGAACGCGGGGAAGGGGATTGATATTCCCGAGCATCTGCGCAGCCCCCTTTTCAAGGGATATCGCTATCCGCACGACTTTCCGAATCACTACGTCGATCAGAAATATCTCCCCACCGATCTCGGTGATGCCGTGAGATACTACACGCCAGGCGAGAACAAAAACGAGCAGGCGGCATCGGATTACTGGAGTAAGATCAAAGGAAAAAAATAAACAAAATAAAAGCCCCTGCAGATTCTGAAAATCTGTAGGGGTTCTTTCAATATAGGAAAAAATCAAAGCTTTGAAAAACCGAAGCTGTTTACCAGAGCGTCAATGCGTTTGCCCTCTTTGCAGATGGGACAGTCGTGAGAGGGGAAGCTGGCGTATCCCTCCAGGTCAGACGTCTTGAAGACGGATCTTACCTCATGATTCAGACAGGTATCCACAGAGGAGAAGATAGAGCAGATGCCCGCAACGCGTCCACCGTAGTATTCGATCGCCTCGGCTGCCGCTTGCGCCGTATAGCCTGTGGTAACCGATGCGGCAAGGATGAGAACCTGCTTGTTCTGGATCATGGGAATGATATTGTCTCTGAAGACCAACTGGCTTCCCGTGGTGTGCTCGGGTGTCACGACGTAGATGGTCTGGTGCGCATTCATATTCATGAAATTTTCCTTCATGAGCTCGTTTGCCACGCACGCGCCGATCACCTGGGTACCGTCCAGACAAAGAACGGTGTCTACCACGGTGTTGTGGCTGTAATAGGACACCAGCTCCTTGGAAATCTCCTTTGCCTCGGAGAGACGGTTTTTGGGCATGGTTACGTCAATATAATAATTGATATGGCTATGGCTGGTTGCAAAATGTCCCTTTGCAACGCGGAGGAAAAGATTTCTGTTTTTGCTTGGGATTTTATATGATTCGATCGATGGCATAATGTTAAGCCTCCCTGTTTAGTGAATACAGTATATCATAAGTTTTTTGAAAAGTCAAGTATTTCGTATGGGGAGAAAAACACCTCGGCATCTGACCGAGGTGTTTTTTGTTATGTCGGAGAAATTAATTTTCTTCAGCAGGAGCATCCTGAAGGTACTCCGCCATTGCCTGTACGTACTGATACAAAGCGGTATTCGTTGCAGTGTTTTCGGGAATCTTTACGTTCTCAATATAGAGAACGTCGCTTCCGAGGAATGCGAGATCCTCAATCGGCGTGGTGGTGTTTGCAAAGGTGGAGGGAAGCTCAATCTTCTCAAGAGAGGTGCATCCCTGGAATCCGGACTTTTCAACGGTGGTAACACCCTCTGCAAGAACGACTTCCTTCAGACCCATGCAATCAAAGAATGCTGCCGATCCGACGGTTTTGATGTTGCCGGGAATGGTAACGGTCTCAAGGTTGTTGCACTTGCTGAATGCGCGCTCACCGATCTTGGTGAGGGTTTCAGAGGTGGGAAGCGTCAGAGAGGTGATGCCGCACTGCATAAACGCGCCCGTGCCAATCGTCACCAGGGTGGAGGGGAGGCTTACGGATGTCATCTGTACGCACTGAGCAAACGCGTAATCCTCGATGGTGGTGATTCCTTCGGGAATGATCAGGGTTTCAATGGCGGAAACCGTACGGAAAGCTTCTACGGCAATGGTCGTTACGGTTTTGGTGGTTTCCTCACCGGTTTTGACCGACGTAGGAACGGTCACGCTGTGCAGCGTCTCAGGTCCCTTATAATCGGTGATCTTGACGGTTTCGGAGTCGATGGATTCAAAATAGAATACACCGTGTGTATTGGGATCCTCATAGGATTCGTAGGTGATATCCTCCTTGAGGAATTCATCCAGGCTATTCAGATCGGTTTCATCCTCTTTTTTGCAGGAGGAGAATGCGGCTACAGTCAGGAGCGCCAGCATGAGCGCAAGAATTTTCTTCATCATGTCAAATTTTCCTTTCCGTTTTTCGAAGTCTTCGGAAAAAACTTCTACTGATACAGTATTTATTATACATGATTATGTAAGAAAAGTCAATAGATTTCTCCCCAATGTTTGTAAATATTTTGGTAACCCTCAGTCAAAACGGATACGGTAGGAAAAATCGCTTCCCGAGAGAACGGTTGGAAGACCGTCTTCTGTGAGGGAGAGGGAAATGGGCTGATCCTCGCCGGGAAGTGAGAGGGTCAAAATAAAACCGTTCGAAATTTTTTGAACGGAGTTCACAAAGGAGGGATCAAACCCGTTCAGAAGAAGACGCTCGGCGGGCAGAAGAAGCCCTTGCATTTCACTCGATTCTTTGGAAAAGGCATTGGAAAGACCGTCCTTTTGGATTTCATAACTGCCGTTCTGTGAAGGGCGTACGGTGACGTTTTCAAGGGACGTGGGTGAAGAATAGACGATTTTGGAGAGGGATCCCTCTTCGCAATATATGTCGCAACAAAAATCCAAGCCGAACTGATTTCCCTCTACCCGCGCGCAAAAGCTCCTCTTGCGATAGGAGAGGTCATAAGAGGAATTTTTTTGACATCCGTATCCGAAAAAAAGAAAACAAAATGACAAAAGTATGATGAGGGATCGTCTGATTTTCACTGTTATATCCTGCCTTCATATATTGATGAGAGAGATGTGGGCAAAAAAGGGGATCGGTGATAAAATATATGCAAAAAAAATGTCTTCATGAACGAAAATGCGTGCCAAAACCCATTGCAATATTTGTCTGTTTGTGTTATAATGATGAGGTAATGATTTGAGAGAGGAGAGATTTGAGGTGGAAAGCGTTTACCGTTTATATTCCTCCCTGCCGCAGACCGAGCAGGAGAAGAACCGCGCAGAGATTGATCTCGATGCGCTCAGATATAACTATCGCTATCTTCTTGGCGTTGCGCGAGAGAAAAATCCCGACGTGAGGCTGATTGCGGTCGTCAAGGCTGAGGCGTACGGTCACGGGGCACCTCAGTGCGTTTCTGCGCTTTTGGACGAGGGCTGCGATTTTTTTGCGGTGTCATCCATTGACGAGGCGGTGGCAGTCCGCAAGATGTGTGACGAGAGACAGAAGAATGCAGACATTCTCATTTTGGGATATACGGCTCCCTCCTTGACCTTCCAGTTGGTTCGCTTTGATATCATTCAAACGATTCTCTCAAAGGAATATGCCGAAAATCTCAATTCTGCCGCAGCGGCGGCAGGTGTCACGGTTCGCGCCCATATCGCCATTGACACGGGCATGAACCGAATCGGAATCTCTGCGCAGTCAGAGGATGATCTTTCGGATGCTGTGAATGCCGTTTTGGCAATCGAGAGACTCTCCCATTTGCGGGTTGAGGGAATGTTCTCGCATTTTGCAAGAGCGGACGAAGGATCAAAGGGAGAGGACTTTTCCAACGTGCAAAGCGAGAGATACCGCGAGCTCTCTCAAAAGCTTGAGGAGAGAGGAGTTTTTATTCCCTTTCACCATATGTGTAACAGCGCGGCAACGGTATGTCGTCCCGCCGATCGGTTTGACGGCGTGCGGGTGGGGATCTTGCTTTACGGCGTGTGTCCGTCTGCTGCCTTTGATCTGCCCCTCAAACCTGTTTTGAAACTGAAAACCGTCATTTCTCATCTGCACGAGGTCTCCCCCGGGGAGACGGTCGGATACGGGGGGATTTATCGGGCGGAGTCCCGCAGAACCATCGCGACCGTTCCGATTGGTTATGCAGACGGATTCCTCAGAGGTTACAGCGGATGTCTTGCCACCGTTGAGACGGCGAGCGGAGACAGAAGCGCACCGATCGTCGGAAATATCTGTATGGATCAGTGCATGATCGACGTGACCGATACCGGCGCGAGGGTAGGGGACACCGTGACCTTTTTCGGAAATCGCACCTCGGAGCTTGCCGCATACGCAAAGCAGGCGGGGAGTATTGGCTATGAGTGCCTTTGTCTGATTTCCTCGCGTGTTCCCAGAATCTATCATTCCGAGAAGGAGAAATTTGATGAAACATAAGTGTACCGGTGCCATTCGTGTTTTGGCACTGCTGCTTGCGGCGTTGGTTTGTTTGCCCTTCTTTGCTGCTTGCAAGAAGGATTCTCTCATGGCAGGACAGCCGACGCTCCAAATTGATGAGAAAGGAAAGATGACCTTCTCGCTTCTGTTGGATGCCGAGACCTTGCAGGCGCACGCAGGACAGACCGCGTATTTGTACGAGCTGATTCCGGGCGAGACGGTCTACGACATCAATGCGAAATCCTCCATGCAACGAAGCAAGGTGTCTTCCAAAATTCAGTTTTCCTTTGATGCGACCGATGAAAACGGCGCGGACAGACGGTGCAACTCGTATCTTCTGACCTTTTCGGACGGAACGGTGTTTTCTACACCCATCACCCTGTCCAATCCCGAGCAGATGGCAAAGAACACCGAGGAATTTCCTCATGCAAACACCATCAAGGGATTGAATGCATACGATGAGGATCTGGCGTCCTCACTGCATTCGGCGCACACCCTGATTCTGCTTTCGACCGACGAGCTTCTCTCAGAAGGGGATACCCCCCTCTCGTGGAACGGGATCGGCGTTTCCCTGAATGGGGCGGCAATGGCGCAAGCCGATGCCAAGATTCTGGCTGCGGCAAGAGCCGATATGCAGATATCCTTAGAGCTTACCGTAGGGGCAGAGACGTCTGTTTCGCAGGTATCGGCTTTGATCAACATTCTTCTGGATCGCTATTCCGACAAGGAATCGGGCGAGGTAACTGCCCTGATTCTTAAGGAGGCAGAGATTGTCGATGCGGAGGATGCGTCGTATAGCGCATCCGTTACCCGTATGGCGACCTTGATGCGCGTGGCGAGACTTTCCATGATTTCAAGGGTTGCAAACGGCAAGGTCTATCTGGGGGCAGACTCCACCTTGGATGCGACCCAAGCATATGTAAAGGCGGTCTACGACCAAGCCAAGGCAACCGAGGCGATCTCTTTTGGCGTCGCGTTTTATCCCGATCCCACCACCGAGGCATTTTTGCCAAAGGAGGAGACGGATGAGGAGCCCGTGGATCGGAATCTGATCCTGTCGGACGTGGTGACAACGGCGAAGGCGTTGACCGACCATATGGGACGCTCCACCAACGTTGCGATTTTGGACGTGGCGATCCCCGCCGATGACACGCGCCTGCAGTCTGCGTTGTACGCATACGCATACCGCGCGGCGGTTGCTGCAAAGGCGGATCTTCTGATCTATTCCTCCCTTGTGGGAGAGGAAGACGGACTTTACGATGAAGACGGCGTTGCGCGCCCCGTGGCAGAGTGCTTTGCGCTTGTGGATACGGCACAAAATCTTGCCGCCGAGGCAGACGCCGCCGATCTGCTCGGCGAGGAATGGACGAGCTTGAAATCCGCCCGCGCCGTTCGCGTGGAGATGGACGAGCTCGCAAACGTAGGCGCGATCGAGAAGACGACCGAGCGATTCGTAGATTTCTCGGCGGGAGATACGCAGGGCTTTACGTCCTTCGGACGCGCGACTGCGCCCTCCGTCATCCCATCGGAATCCTGGCAGACGTCGGTTCTCGCGACCACGATGACTGAGCCTTATTACGATATTTCGTCGGGGCTCCGTTGGAGCTTTTCGGACGTCAAGAAGCTCAAGGACGTTCATGTTCTGTCCGCGAACCTTCTTGTCCAGTCGGCAGGACAGGAGAGCGTTGAGATCCTTCTCGGTCTTGAGGGAACGGCAGAGGACGGCAGAGCGCTGTCGCTGACCTCCTCCGTCAAGATCACCCCCGATATGTGGCAATCGGTTTCCTTCCATATCAGAGGCTTTACCGTTCAGATGGATGCAGACAAGCCCTGCACTATGACGCTGACGGTGAAGCGGGTCGGAAATCTTCCCGAGGAGGGAACGATGACACATACGCTGCTTTTGCATTCGGTCAACGTGAGCCGCGCCGAAAAGGATCACTCGGTTCTTTTGCTGGTGGGAATGATCGCGGGTGGATTTGCAATCGGAGCTTCCGTGATCCTTTTGGCATCCCGCAAAAGAAAGCGGCGTGGCTATGACGGCAGATAAGCGCCATCGAAGGCTTTTTAAGGAGCAGGATCATGTCTTTTGAACTTCAGTATGAGCAATTGCAACAGCAACTGCAACAGAAACTTTCCACTTTGGACGGAGAAAAGCACTCTCTGGCGTGCCCGATCCCCCATATGCACCGCGCGCTTGAGGTGGTCTTGTACCACGGCGGCAGGATGACGGCGCACGTGGACTCGGCGCGGTATGATCTGCAGGCGGGAGACGCGCTTTTGATCTTCCCCGGGCAGATCCACCGCTACGAAACCGCGCAAAAGGAATCCTTTCGACTGTTTTTGGTCGATCCGACCTTGGTGCCCGATCTTGCAAGCGTTCTGGAATCAAGTGTGCCGACGTCTTCTCTCATTCGGGGAGCGGCAAACGACGAGCGGATTCGCATACTGTCGGATGCATTGGCAGAGGCATGCGACGTGAACAAGGAAATCCCCTATCGACAGGTTTTGCAAAACGGGTATCTTGGAGCACTTCTCGCGGAGCTGCTCTCGCGCATGGAGCTTTTGCCGGCGTCAAGGTCTGATTCGGATGCGATGCGCTCCATCGTTGCATTTTGCTCGGAAAACTATAGCAGGGATCTCTCCCTCGCCGTTCTGGAGGAGAATCTCGGCTTGAGCAGGTACTATATCTCGCATCTTTTGGGCGAAAGGCTTGGGTTGCGCTTTAACGATTATATCAATTCCTTGCGGATTCGCGAGGCTTGCCGACGGTTATCCTGCTCGGACGAGAGCATGACCGAGATCAGCGACAGGGTCGGCTTTAACACGCTGCGCACCTTCAACCGCGCGTTTATCAAGCAAATGAACGTCCCGCCCTCCGATTACCGCAGGCTTCATCGGAAGTCAACGGAAACTCTTGACTGAAACAGAAAGGAAACAAGGCGAAATGAATCGTATTAAGGATATTTCCCTTGCCGCATCCGGCAAGGATAAGATTGATTGGGTACAGTCCTATATGCCCATTTTGAACACCGTACGGGAGGAATTTGAGAGAACCAAGCCCTTTGCGGGCAAGAAGATCTCTATGTCCATTCACCTCGAGGCAAAGACTGCGTACCTTGCAAAGGTGCTTCGCGCGGGAGGCGCGGAGGTCTACGTGACGGGTTGTAACCCTCTCTCCACTCAGGATGACGTTGCGGCGGCACTGGCGGCGGAAGGATTCACCGTAAACGCCATTCACGGCGCGACGGCAGAGGAGTACAAGCAGGATCTCATCACCACGCTTTCCTGCTGCCCCGATCTCATCATCGACGACGGCGGAGATTTCATTTCTCTGCTTCACGGCGAGTGCCGCGAGCTTGGAAAGAATCTGATTGGAGGATGCGAGGAGACCACCACGGGCATCCACCGTCTGCTGGCAAGACAGAAGGCAGGGCTTCTTGACTATCCCATGATGGACGTCAACGACGCCGATTGCAAGCATCTCTTTGATAACCGCTACGGAACGGGTCAGTCCACGCTGGACGGCATTATGAACTCCACCAACCTCATCGTCGCAGGCAAGACGGTGGTGATTGCAGGCTACGGCTGGTGCGGCAAGGGCTTTGCCATGAGAGCGAAGGGAATGGGAGCGGTTGTGATTGTGACCGAGATCGATCCCATCAAGGCGATGGAGGCGGTCATGGACGGCTTTACCGTGATGCCTATGGATGAGGCAGCGAAGCACGGAGATCTGTTTGTCACCATCACGGGCTGCTCCGACGTCATCTGCCGCCGCCACTTTGACGTAATGAAGGACGGCGTGCTTTTGGCGAATAGCGGACATTTTGATGTAGAGATCAACAAGGAGGATCTGGCGGCAGAGAGTGTGGAGATCTGGGAGCGCAAGCCCAACATCCGCGGCTACCGTCAGAAGGACGGACGGATTCTCAACCTCTTGGCGGACGGACGTCTGGTCAATCTCGCCGCAGGAAACGGACACCCCGCCGAGATCATGGATATGTCCTTTGGAATTCAGGCAAAGAGTCTGGAGTATCTCGCAAAGAAGGGCGCGGGCATGAAGCCGGGCGTTTACGCCGTGCCTGCAGAGACCGACCGCGAGGTGGCAGAGATCAAGCTGGCGTCCATGAACGTCAAGATCGATTCGCTCACACCCGAGCAGGTTGCATACATGAGTCAGGTTGAATAAAAAAGAAGTCCCCCATCGAGAGTCTGCAAAATTAGCGGTAAAATGAAATTAGCCACCACGTTTTTTGTGGTGGCTTTTTGATATGCGGAAGGCTAAAGAAAAGCCCCGCGCGAGGCGGGGCGAAAAATCATTTCAATTGTTTCAAAATGGCTTTGAACTCATTGGTATCTCGGATAGCATCAAACTCTTTTTCCGCAAGCCATTTGTCGCGGAGAATTTCGCGAAGCGGACGTGAGTCAGCTGTTTCAAAGTCCGTTCTTTTTCGAACTCGCTCACCCAATAAAAATGAGTATCCCTTTATTTCTTCGGGGCGATTATCAAAGGCAATCGCAGAGCGTACAGAAAGCTCGAGCTGTTTGATTGCCTCGTCAAAGCGATTAAGCTTAACCAAGCATTTTGCATAAAAACAAGCGTACCTGGTGTTGCACCACGTATAATTAGGCAAATCGTTTTCATAGATCAAATCATCTAAAATATATATTTTTTCAAACACTTTAGCAGCATCTTCAGCAGAAACCAAATCCGTCAATTCCCAAAGGCTGTTCGACAAAATATTATAAGCCTTCCAAATAAGATCTCTTGTGTGCGGCAATTTTTCTTCCTCCGACAAAGCCCACCAAATTGCGCTTTCTCTGCAATTCCATATGGAAGGAAGTGTTTCATATATGGAACGTCCGATATTTTTTCTCCCTGTTTCGCAGTGGTGGAACGCAAGGCGTTCAGTCGCTTCAAATTTGATTTGCGTGTCGTTGCAATACTTCATGATGCGCTCGCCAAGTGCTACGATCTCCGCATCGTATTTTTCCATATTATCCTTCCAATTGGGAATGTTTCCGCTGTCATCGCCTGCAACAAAAAGAGCGTACATCAGCTTGTTCAAAAGAGCATAGTTGTTGGGAAATTCTGCAACTCCCGCACGTGCAATACGAATACATTCATCGATATTTCCAACACTGATTGCCTCTTGAAAATCTTTCAAATACTGATCGACGGCTTTCTTTTCTGCAGCTTCATCAATGCCCATAAGCTTATCAGTTGATATTCCAAAAAATGCGGCAATAGTGGGGACTAATTCAATATCCGGATAGCACGAATTATTCTCCCAACGAGAAACCGATTGACAAGATACACCAAGAACCTCTGCAAATTCTTCTTGCGTAATCTCTCTTTCTTTTCGCAATTTCTTTATTGTTTCTCCAATATTCAGTTTCATAATGAATACCTCTCATAAAAAATTGAAAGTCGCGCTTCTTTCTGACTATATTGTAGCATAAAACATAAACAAGTTTAATATCACGTTTAGAGAGTTTTTTTCACTACACAGTTAAATTTGCAAAGTAATAGTTACTATATTCGATTGCGAATTTTACGCTTTCCCGACGCTCGCGTCTGGGGCAAGCATAGCGCGTGGACGTCCACCGCCAAATGATGGCGCCCTCCTCGCACCGTCCCTGCGCTCACGCTGGGACAGAATCGGGCAGAGGCCCGAACCCACTATCCGCAGAGGTATGATGTATAAAGGCTCCCTCCGGGAGGGAGCTGTCAGCGAAGCTGACTGAGGGAGAGTGCGTAACAAGAAAGTTAGTATAAACCTAAAGTCACGCAGGCTCCTTCCACCGCCAACGCGAGAACCCCCAAAACTCATTTCATTCGTTTCGGGGAACCCCGCCGCGGTCCCCCTCCCTCTCGGAGGGAGGCTTTGCAAGTTGTCGCCGACAAAAAAACACCACCAAAGAAAATCCTTGGTGGTGTTTGTGTTTTCTCCGCTAAGAATGCAGAGAGGATGGGGGACTTCTTTTTTTATCGTTGTAATTATTTTTCGGGATCCATGTACTTCCAATAGGACTTGATATAGTTTATGCCCGAGAGGAGTGTGAAGAACGCCATTGCGGCAGTACTGATCAGCGAAAGCGGGCGATAGGTGTTGAGTGCGGAGAGCGCGGAAATTCTGCCGAGCAGAGGCTCTACGATGCACAAAATGATGCAAGCGATCTGCGTGCAGGTCTTGATCTTGCCCAGCATATTCGCGGCGACCACGATTCCGCTCGATCCCGAAACCACCAGTCTCATCGCCGTGACTGCCAGCTCGCGGAAGACCACGATGAGCAGCGCGCAGAAGAAGAGGATGCCAAAGAGCTTGTTGGGCTCGGCGGCGGTCAGATTCTTATAAAGAATGACCATCATCGCGCCAATAACCATGAATTTGTCGGCGAGAGGATCCATAAACTTGCCGAAATCGGTTACCAGATTGTAGCGGCGTGCAATTTTTCCGTCCAGCATATCGGTGATGGATGCGGCGGCAAAGAGCGCAACGCCAACGAGATCTGCCCATACGGCGTCGGATACCATCATGACCACCACGAAGATGGGAACCATGATCATGCGGAGAACGGTCAACTTGTTCGGAAGATTCATTTTCATGGGATAAACCTCACTTTCCTTGTTTGGTGACGACCACGCCGTAGAGGTCGTAGTCCACCACTTTTCTTACTTTTACCTGTACGAAGCAACCTTCGGCAATGCGAACGTCGCTGCTGAAATAGACCTTTCCGTCGATCTCGGGGGCGTCTGCACTGCTTCTGCCGTAGTGTACCTCGGCAACGGTGTCGTAGCCCTCGCAGATGACGTCTACCGTCTTGCCGATCTTTTCCTCGTTGAGCGACTCGTTGATCTCCATCTGCTCGCGCATGAGAAGATCCAGTCGGTCCTGCTTGACCTGCTCGTCGATCTGATCGGGGAAGTCATAGGCGGGGGTATCCTCCTCTCTGGAGTAGGGGAATGCGCCCGCGTGGTCAAATCTCTGCTCCTTGACGAACTCGCATAGCTCCTCGAAGTCTGCATCGGTCTCGCCGGGGAATCCCACGATGAAGGTGGTTCGGATGACGATGTCGGGGATCTCCTTTTTCAGCTTTGCAAGAACCTCGCGGATCATCTTGCCGTCTCCGTGACGGTTCATTGCCGTGAGCATTCTGTCGCTGATGTGCTGGAGGGGCATATCGATGTATTTGAGGATACGGGGATTGTCCCGTATCTCTGCGATCAACTCGTCGGTCACCTTGTCGGGGTAGCAGTAGAGCAGACGGATCCAGGGGATCTGCGTCTCCTCTGTGATGCGGTGCAACAGCTCGGAGAGAGAATACTTTCCGTAGAGATCCAGCCCATATCGCGTGGTGTCCTGCGCGACGATCGTCAGCTCCTTGACGCCGAGCGCCTCAAGCTGCTTTGCCTCCGCGATGACGTCCTCCATGGGACGGCTGCGGAAGCTTCCTCTGATCGAGGGAATCGCGCAATAGGAGCAACGGTTGTCGCAGCCCTCCGCGATCTTGAGGTACGCGGTGTATTCGGGGGTGGTCAGCACGCGGTCTCCGCCAAGGCGGACGGTGTTTTTGTCCTCGTGGGAGAAATACTTTGCTTTTGACCCCTTCTTTTTCTTGACGGTGACGGCTTCGATCGCTTCCACGATGTTGTGAATGCTGCCAACACCTAGAACGGCGTCTACCTCGGGGAGCTCCTTGAAGATCTCCTCGCCGTAACGCTCGGCAAGACAACCCGTGACGATGATCGCCTTCAAATGGCGGTTTTTCTTGAGCCACGCCACGTCCAGAATATTCTCAATGGCTTCCTGCTTTGCGCTCTCGATAAACGCGCAGGTGTTGACGATGATCACGTCTGCCTCGATGTCCTCGGGCGTGACCTCGTATCCTGCCGCCAAAATTTCATGGAGCATAACCTCGGTGTCGAGCTGATTTTTCGGACATCCGAGAGATACAAATCCGATTTTCATGAAAACCAAGCCTTTCTTTTGTTTTTACCTTTTCATTGTATCATAAAAAGGAGTTTAATACAAGTGTCTCGGCACAAAAAAATAAAAAGATTGCGATAGAGTTTTCTCTGCCGCAATCTTTTTTCGTCCGAAAAAACGTTATTCTCTTTTGAGCTTTGCGTAGGTTGCCATGAGCTTTTTTGTGCCAACCTTGTCAAAGACGATCTCATAGAGGGTGTCGCTTCCCATGGGCTTGACCGAGATGATCTCGCCGACGCCGAACACGAAGTGCTTGACGCGATCCCCTGCGCGGAAGATCTCTGCGGGGGCTGTGCTCTTTTGCGGGGAAGCGGGCTTTGTCGCGCTCTTGGGAGCGGACTCCGAATAGTAGGTCTTCTTCTGCGTGATGGGAGACGCCGCGCCGTAGGAGCCGTATGCGCCGCGGCTCTGCGTGCCCGTGTATCCGCCGACCGTGCCCCGAACGCCGCCGTAGGCGTTGCTTTCCTTTTCAAGAAGCTTTTGCGGAATCTCGGAAATGAAACGGGAGATGGGATTATAGGATGTACGTCCGAAGAGCATTCTCTGGGACGTGTGCAGGATATAAAGCTCCTTTTTGGCGCGCGTGATGGCAACGTAAGCCAGTCTGCGCTCCTCCTCCATTTCGCTGTTTCCTGCCTCGATGGTCTGCATACCCGGGAAAATGCCGTCCTCCATACCGGGGAGGATCACCATGGGGAATTCCAAGCCCTTTGCGCTGTGAATGGTCATCATTACCACGGCGTCCGCGCCCTCGTCGTAGCGGTCAACGTCTGCAACCAGAGCGGTCTCCTCCAAAAATCCGAGCAGGCTGGGCTCCTCCGCGTCCTTTTCATATTCGATGATCTGGGACTTGAACTCCTCCAGGTTTTGCAGGCGGTCTGCTTCTGCCTCTCCTGCGGCGATCAGCATCTGGCGGTAGCCCGAGCGATCGAGCACCGAATCAAAGAGGGCGGACAGAGACATCTTCTCGGCGTCCTCTCGCAATGTGTGGATCAGATCGGCAAAGCCACGGAGGGTGGCGTGCGCGTTCTTGAGGGCGGTAAATTCTTCTGCTCTCTCAATGATCTCAAACTGGGAGCAATTCTGCTCTTCGGCAAGGATGGCGATCGCCTCCAGCGTCTTGACTCCGATCTTTCGGCGAGGCTCGTTGATGATGCGGTTGAGGCGGATGTTATCCTCGGCGTTGACCAGCATCTGCAGGTACGCCACCGCGTCACGGATTTCCTTTCGGTCGGTAAAGCGGAGCGCACCCAGCATACGGTAGGGCACTCCTGCTCGCGCAAACGCCTTTTCAAGCGTCTGTGATTGCGCGTTCATGCGGTACAGGACTGCAAAATCGCGATAGGATGCCAGTCCGCGCGCGACCTTCTTCTGAATGATATCCACCACGCGGCGCGCCTCTGCGTTCTGATCCTCGCAACGGATCAGACGGATGAGATCTCCCTCTCCCTGCGCGGTCCAAAGGGTTTTACCCATTCTCCCGTTGTTGTGCTCGATCACCGCGTTTGCGGCGTCGAGAATGTTTTGTGTGGAGCGGTAATTCTGCTCCAGACGAATGACGTGGGCGTTCTGGAAGGTTCTGTTGAAGGAGAGGATGTTCTCGATAGTCGCGCCTCGGAACTTGTAAATACTCTGGTCATCGTCTCCCACGACCATCAGATTTTTGTTGCCTGCGGAGAGCAGACGGGAAAGCTCGAACTGTGCGGGGTTGGTGTCCTGATATTCGTCCACACAGACGTATTGGAACTGCCGCTGATACTTCTCTGCCACCTCGGGGCGGTTCTTCAGAAGGAAGACCGTCTGCATAATGATGTCGTCAAAATCCATCGCGTTGGATTCGCGGAGCAGCATCTGGTACTGCGTATAGACGCGGGAGATCTGCTTGAGGCGGAAATCGTTGCCGATCTCAAGCTCAAACTCCTCGGGGGTGCAAAGCTTGTCCTTGGCGCGTCCGATGGCGTTGAGCACCGTCTTGATGGGAAGGAGCTTTTCGTCCACGCCTGCGCGCTTCATCGCCTCCTGCGCCGCTTTTTTGCTGTCGTCGGTGTCATAAATGGAAAATCCCGCGCGGTAGCCGATCAGATCTCCGTATCGGCGCAGAATCCGCAGGCATACCGAGTGGAAGGTACCCGTCCAGATCTCCCCTGCGATCGCAGGATCGCCGAACATATTGGAAAGACGCTCCTTGATCTCATTTGCTGCCTTGTTGGTAAAGGTGATCGCCAGAATGCGATAGGGGGGGCAGGGAGACTCCGCGAACCCGTCCAGCATGGGCAGGATCTCGTTAGGCGTGAGCCGCTCTGCCGCGATCTCCAGCCCGCGCACGTGATCCTCGGTTAGCCCTTGGGGCTCTTTTTGGCTGAAATAGGCGTTGCCGTAACGAATGAGAAAGGCGATGCGGCGAACGAGAACGGTGGTTTTTCCGCTCCCCGCGCCTGCCAGAATGAGCAGGGGACCTTCGGTGTGAAACACAGCTTCCTGCTGACGCGGATTGAGATTTTCATAAACACGCTCAAACAGTGCCTGCTTTGCGGTTTGGTATCGAACTGATAGATTGGTTTGCATTTGGTACTCCTGTGTGTAGTCAGATAGAGCGGTAGCAGGTCTTCATAAACAGGGCGTCCTCCGCCTGCGTGCCTGCAGATTCACAGATGATACGAGGACAAACGCCCTCGCGCACGATCGCCTCTGCCAAGGGCTCAAACCAAGGGCCGAACACCTCGTCCGAGAAGGTCAGGTGCTTCTTTTCTCCCGCCTTGGTGTATTCGATCTTGGAAAAATGGCAATGCAGATGCATCGCGTGCTTGTCTCCGAGCTTCTCGGCAATCTCGTTGAAGACGCGGCGGTAGCTGTCTGTATCCGAAAACTCGCCGCCGAGCGCGCGGGCGTTCATGTGCCCGAAATCCACCACGGGGGTATAAATTGGAGAGACCTTGCATTGCTCGATCACCTCGGAAAGTGTTCCGAGCTGGTTGATCTTGCCCATTGTCTCGATCCCAAGTCTTGCACAGGGATCGTCTCCCACCGCTTCGGCGACCTTTGCCAAGGTGTCGCAGGAGAGACGCATTGCCTCCTCGCGTGAGATCTTGGCGGCACTGCCGCTGTGAATGACGACGGTGTCAGCGCCGAGAAGCTCTGCCGCCCACAAGGATTTTTCAATGTAGGAGATGCTCTTGAGCCGCTTTTCCTCCTCGACACCCGAGAGGGAAATGAAGTAGGGGGCGTGGATCGACATAAGAATGCCGTGCTCCTTTGCGGCGTTGCCGATCTCACGAAGGGCGGCTTCTCCCGCCGAGATGCCGTTTCCTGCCTCGTATTCGTATGCGTCAAGTCCGTATTTCTTCAGCCATTCGGGAGCCTGTGCGGTCTTCTTGCCTCCCTCGGCGTAAAACAGATCTCCGTTTCCGCCCGGGCCGAAGGTTGGTGTAGTTGTCTTGATTTCGATCATGTTCAGCTCCTTTCCCGAATCTTCCAAAAGCTCATGTACGTGCTATAGCCGTGCTGCTTTGCGTATTTTCGAATGAAGGGACGCTCGCACAGGCGCTTGAATCGGAAGAACAGGTTGGTTTTATCGTGAATGGGAGGAACGATGATGGAGGGAAGTCCGATGTGCTTGCCGGCATAGGAGTCGGTCAGAAGCTGATCTCCCATCATCGCGGTTTCCTCCTTGGTGACCCCCAGCGCGTCCATTGCGCGCAGAAGCGTTTTTTTGGAGGGCTTTCCGCTATCCGCATAGGCAACGAGGCCGAGCGTGCGGTTGAAGCGCTCAACGCGAGGGGGGTGATTATTGGATACCAGAGCCGCCTTGATGCCGTTCTTTGAGAGAAGATCAAACCACGCGTGGATCCGCTCGTCGGGGTCGGGCTGCTCATAGGGGGCAAGGGTGTTGTCAATGTCAATCAGAAGCGCCCGAATGCCATGCGCCGAGAGAAACTCGGGAGTGACGTCGTCATAGCGGGCGAACATATAGGTCGGTGTAAGATGATCCATGAGGTTACCTCTTTCAGTCTGATTTAGGATGCGTCGGTGATCGTCTCCCATGCGCCAAAGATCTGCGCGGCGGTGAGAGCTGCGTAATAACCGTGAGAGGCGTTTTCGATAACGACCGATACCACCAGCTCGGGCTGATCGTCGGGGGCGTAAACGCCCGTGAACAGGGCGTTGGTCAGCTCGTATTTGACGGTCTCTCCCGTTTCGGCGTTGGTGACGTAGCGGTCGACCTGCGCCGTTCCTGTTTTGCCGCCCACAAGGACGGGGTCGACGCCTGCTTGCATCATGTAATTCTTCGCGGCGCCCGATTCGGCGATCATCTGCTTGAGCCCCTTCATAATGGTTGCCTGATCCTCGTCCGAGATCTCGAGCGAGGAAAGCACCGAGGGGGCGGTCGTTTCGTCGGAATAAACGGGGGTGCTGTTTCCGAAATCGTACACGCGGTCGAGCAGGTGCGAGGAATAGCGCGTACCGCCGTTGACGACGGTGGAAAGATAGGCGCAGAGCTGCAGGGGGGTCGCCTTGTTATCCGACTGACCGATGGCGGCCTGCACGGTGTTCCCGGGCCACCACTCGTCAATGTAGGTGCCGGGCATTCCCGCAAGCACGCCCTCTGCTTCCCCGAGCTCCACTCCCGTTGCCTGACCAAAGCCGAGCGAGGACATATAGCGATCCATGGTTCCAATGCCAAGCCGCTCGCCCAGATCATAGAAGAAGCAGTTGCAGGATACCGCCAACGCTTCAGGCAGTGTCAGCGAGGCGCTTGTGTGCGGGTAGGTGGAGCAAGCGGGATGGTAGCCGGTGAAATTCTGGCTATAGTATGCGCCCGTGCAGCCGATTTTGGTCCCCGCGGTGATCTTTCCCTCGCAGAGTCCTGCCAGTCCGACGCCGACCTTGAAGGTGGAGCCGGGGGCGTAGGTCTCTCGGAGCGCGCGGTTGACAAGGGGGCGCGCGGTGTCTGAAAGCAGATCGTTGTAATCGAGGGAATAGGTGGAAAGATCGTAGGTCGGATAGGAGGCGATGGCAAGGATCTCAAAGGTGTTGGGATCCATTGCAACTGCCGCGCCGGCGTCTGAGGCAAATCCCTCGATCGCCTCATAATCGTTTTCCTGCACGAATTCCACGTTTTGCTTCAGGCCGTCCTCTGCGGCAATCTGAAGATTGATGTCGATGGTGAGATAGATGTCCTTTCCCGCGACGGGAGCAGTGATCAACTCGGTGTGAATGACGTTTCCGTTGGCGTCGGTTTTCACCAGCATCTCGCCGTCCACGCCGCGCAGATATTCCTCAAACGCAAGCTCACAGCCCGTCTTGCCGACAATGGCGTTCATGGGATAGCCCTGATCGTTGTAATAATCCCACTCCTCGGCGTAGATCGGTCCGACGTTTCCGAGAATATGCGAGGCGTATCCGGGATAGTAATACTTACGGTCTGCGCTGACCTGGAACTGGACGCCCGTGAGGGACATCTCCCGAACGTAGGTCATAAAAGAGAAATCGGTCTCATCTGCAAAGATATAATCGTTTGCAAGGCTGAACTGCTTCGCTTCCATATCGTAGTGAAGACGGAGCAGTCTGTCGACCTGATAGTTTGAGTAGACGCGATTCCCTTGCTCGTCGGTTTCCAGAAGGCGGTAGGCGTCTACGTATTCGTTGACGATGTCCTTGACCGATGCGTCCTCGTCAAGACCTCTTGCACGGAGCAGGCGGGTGAGGCGGTAGCAGACGGGGGAATCGGGATCGGTCGCCTCGGGGGAGAGGGCGTAATCGGGGTAGGTTCCCTGAAAGGGGAAGTAGGGCTCGCTGTGCGCCGACGTCATGCCGCACACGTCCAGCGTTTCGAGAAGATGAAGATAGGTCTGGTTAGCGGCAGACGCGCCGACGGTGGAGATGGAAGCAAAATTGATGGCAAGCGAATAGGAGTACTCGTTGCCGACCAGAACCACGCCGTTGCGGTCAAAGATCTCTCCCCTCACCGCTTGGATCTTGACGCGGGATTCGGTGATGCCGTCGTCGTATCGGTTTCCTCTGCCCGTGATCTGAATGTAGAAAAGTCTGCCAACGTAGATGACACAGACCATACAAAAGACCAGCGCGATCAGAAGATAACGATAAATATATCTTTTTCTGCTCGTCATGGCAGACTCCTTTCTAAAAAAATGGGGTGTCGCAAATTTTTGCGGAACCCCATGTTGTCGCATTGGTGTAATACGGTTTTGTCGGTTAAATTCAGGACATCAGAAGACTCGTTGCAAAGTTTGCGACCAGGAACAGTATTGCAAACCAGAGTCCGAGATTGAAGAACCGCACGCGGAACGCCTCTGCGGAAGTCAACGTAACGGATCCCTTACGCAGCTTGATCTTGCCCGCAACGTAGAGAAGCGCGGGAATGGTGAGCACCAAGGATATCAGGTAGAGCGCGCTGAGAATGCTCATCATCAATTCCTCTGCAGGAGAGCCGACCATGGCCGTGGTATAGAAGCCGCCCATGAAGTTGACGACCATGTGCAAGAAGATGGTGTGTCTGAGCTTGCCCGTGTGAATGTAAATTGCCGCGAAGAACATTCCAAGGAAGGTTGCGTAGAAGAACTGGCTGAAGTTTCCGTGGATCAAGCCGAACGCCAGTCCCGAGAAGATGATCGCCGGCACGTCTCCGTAGCGACGGAGGCGGTCGATCACGACGCGGCGGAAGAAGATCTCCTCAAAGATGGGAGCAAGAATGACCAGGAAAAGCAGGATCGCCCAGAGGGGAATGGCGCTCGTAGTCTCGGCAACGGGATTGGATGCCTCGGTGCCGAGGAGCCCTGCCGCAAATTCGTCTACGATCGTTCCGAGGATGCTTCCGAGGAAGGTCAGACCGAAGCAAACGGGGATGGTCAGAATCATTGCACCAACGCCAAGGGGCTTTCCGTAGATCGGTCTGGTGTCGCACTTACGGAAGAACACCATGGACAGGGGCATACCGATGCCGTACATGGTGATGGCGTTGAGGAACAGTGCCGCCAACGTGGAAGAAAGAAGATCGGGCGCAACGATTGCCAATACGAGGGCAAGTGCGATCTGCGCGACGGCGGTGAAGAAGATGATGGAGGCGATGCCCATGGCAATGTTTGCCACGTTACGCCGCTCTCTTTTGAGATTGATGCTTCTTGAAAAACCAAACATAACAAATTGCTCCTTTCAGAAGGGGATTTTGTTGACCGAAACTCAGCGAACCTTATACTTGACGAACTCCGAGAAGTCTCCGCCCGTGCTCTTGAGCATCTGCCCAAGGCCCAGACATCCGCAATCCAAGGGGTGCTTGGCAACGGTGACGCGGACGCCCGTTCTGCGGTGGACGGCGTCTGCGATCCCGGGGATCATTGCGCCTCCTCCGACCAAAACGATTCCGTAGTCGAAAATGTCTGCCGAAAGCTCGGGAGGCGTTTCCTCGAGGGTGGTCTTGATCATGGAGATCATTTCGTTCAAGGGCTCGCGCATGGCGTCGTAGATCTCCGCCGAGGTGATCTCTGCCGTAACCGCCAGACGCGTGTGCAGATCTCTGCCGCAGACCTCCATGGTGCCTCTGTCCATGTTCGGCATTGCCGAGCCGATCCGCTTCTTGAGACGCTCTGCGGTAATCTCTCCAATAATGATATTCCGCGTTTGCTTCAAATAGTTCACGATCGCGATATCCAATTCATCTCCCGCGATACGCAGAGAGTTGGATTGCACGATACCGCCAAGGCTGATGACTGCCCCCTCGGATACGCCGCCGCCAAGGTCCACCAGCATCGCGCCTCTCGCCTTGGAGACGCGGATTCCCGCACCGACGGCTGCCGCGATGGGCTGGTCGATCAGTCCGACGTTTTTCGCGCCTGCCTCGAATACGGCGTCCTCCACCGCGCGTCGCTCGACCTCGGTCACCCCGTAGGGAATGGAGATGAGGGCGGAGGGGCGGTTGAAGAAGGAGGTCAGATCCAGCTTTCGGAAGAAATCTCTTACCATCAGAGAGGTGACCTCAAGGTCTGTGATGACACCGTCCTTGAGCGGTCGGAGGGCAAGGATCCCGGGGGGCGTCTTTCCAAGCATCTTCTTGGCACCCAGTCCCGATGCGATCACCTCGTGGGTGAAGCGGTCGAGGCTGACCACCGAGGGCGCTCTCATCACGATCTTCCCCTTGTCCTTGAGGAAAATCATGGTGTTGGAAGACCCCAGATCCATGCCGATCTGCTTTGCCATTGCTTTTCCTCCTCTCCAAGATAAAAATATGCGGTATATGGCGAAAAATCAGCCTTGAAATTCCCTCAAAATCGAGGAAAAATCAATATACTGCCTTCATTATACCATATACCGCAACGTTTTTCCATAGTTTATAGAAAATTTTCTTGAAAAATTTCGCAAAAAAGCTCGCACATCCGATTCACGGGAAGCCCGACGACGTTGAAGTAGTCTCCGCGTATCCCTCTGATCCATGCCGAAGCGATTCCCTGAATGGCGTACGCGCCCGCTTTCCCGAAGGGCTCACCCGTCTTGACGTAGAAATCGACGTCCTCTTCGCTCATGGGTGCAAACTCTACCTCGGTCAGAGCGTGCGAGATTGCCTCCTTGCCGTCAAGGCAAAGATAGATGCCGCTCACCACCGCGTGGGAGCGTCCCTGAAGAAGACGGAGCATCCTGCGCGCGTCCTCTTCATCTGCGGGCTTTCCCAAAATCATTCCGTCCACGGACACGGTGGTGTCCAACGCGATGAGAACCTTTCCCGAGAGATCGACGCCTTTTGAGAGAAGCATCTCTTTCGCGGCTCTGCCTTTTCTCGCGGATAATTCTTCCGCCAATCGCCTTGGGTCGGTGAGGTCGCAGCTCTCGTCGGTGTCGGTGACGAACACCTCAAAGTCCACGCCCAAATTCTTCAGGATTTCTTTTCTTCTCGGCGATGCCGATGCCAGAATACAAGATCGCATAACTGCCTCTTTCTTTTGAAAAAACCTTTGACACCGCTCGGCATCAAAGGTTTTTTGCTTTCTTACTTTTTCAGGCTGACTGCCTTCTTTGCCTTCTCTACGATAACTGCGGGGTTGATGCCGTAAGCCTC
This sequence comes from Eubacteriales bacterium, assembly GCA_045602215.1. Lineage (GTDB taxonomy): Bacteria > Bacillota > Clostridia > Oscillospirales > CAG-272 > UMGS1865. Next base: position 28,060 of record JAZSBE010000014.1, read on the forward strand.
GAGAAGCGCGGGAACGGTGCCCGAGTGACCGTAGGTGTCGTTCATACCCACGCGAAGCATGGGAACGGGGCACTCCTCACAGATCACCTCTGCCACGGCACTGCCGAGACCGCCGATGATGTTGTGCTCCTCTGCGGTGACGATCGCACCCGTCTCCGCTGCCGCCTTGACCAGAATCTCACGGTCAATGGGCTTGATGGTGTGAATGTTGATCACGCGCGCAGAGATTCCCTCTGCCGCCAGAGTCTCGCGAGCCTCCAGCGCCATATGTACGGTCAGACCGCTTGCCACGATGGTGACGTCCTTGCCGTCAGCAAGCTGAATGCCCTTGCCAAGCTCAAACTTGTAGTCCGCGTTGTCGTTGATCACGGGGATCGCAAAGCGGCCGAATCGGAGATAGAAGGGACCGTCGTTGGTGAGAGCCGCCTTGACAGCCGCCTCTGCCTCCACTGCGTCGGAGGGGTTGATGACGGTCATACCGGGAATGGTACGCATCAGGGCGATATCCTCGTTGCACTGGTGGGTCGCGCCGTCCTCGCCGACGGTAATGCCCGCGTGAGTTGCGCCGATCTTGACGTTGTGGTGAGGGTATCCGATGGAGTTGCGCACCTGCTCAAAGGCTCTGCCTGCCGCAAACATTGCGAAGCTGGATGCGAAGACGGGCTTTCCGGTGGTTGCGATACCTGCCGCCACGCTCATCATGTTGCCCTCTGCGATGCCGCAGTCGAAGAAGCGGTCGGGATATGCCTTTTTGAATTTTACGGTCTTGGTAGCCTCTGCGAGGTCTGCGTCCAGTACCACGAAGTCATAGGTTTCTGCCAGAGATACGAGCGCACTTCCGTAGGCTTCTCTGGTTGCAATCTTATCTGCCATGTGGGGCCTCCTTATTTGGTCAGCTCGGCGATTGCCTGAGCGCATTGTTCGTCATTGGGGGCGGAGCCGTGCCAATTCACCTTGTTTTCCATGAAGGAAACGCCCTTGCCCTTTACCGTCTTTGCGATAATGGCGGTGGGCTTGCCCTTTACCGTGCGCGCTTCGGCAAACGCGCGCTCCAGATCCTCAAAGGAATGTCCGTCAACCGAGATCACGTGGAAGCCGAATGCCTCGAGCTTCTTGTCGTGGGGCGTGGGATTCATGACCTCCTCAACGGGGCCGTCGATCTGAAGTCCGTTCCAGTCTACGATCACGCAGAGGTTGTCCAGCTTGTAGTGAGCGGCAAACATGCACGCCTCCCAAACCTGTCCCTCCTCGCTCTCTCCGTCGCCGACGACCGTGTACACGCGGTAATCCTTGCCGTCCATCTTTGCGGCGAGCGCCATGCCTGCGGCGGAGCTGATGCCAAGGCCAAGAGAGCCTGCGGACATATCCACGCCGGGGGTGAGTGTCATATCGGGGTGACCCTGCAGACGGGAGCCGATCTTACGAAGGGTGATGAGCTCCTCTACGGGGAAATAGCCCTTGTGAGCAAGGGTGGAGTAGAGCGCGGGAGCGCAGTGTCCCTTTGACATCACGAAGCGGTCGCGGAGAGGGTCGCTCGGATTTTTGGGGTCAACGTTCATCTCCGAAAAATAGAGATAGGTCATGACGTCCGTAATGGAGAGCGAGCCGCCGGGATGTCCCGATTTTGCGGCGTGAGTCGACTCAATGATTCCTACGCGAATCTTTTTTGCCACCGATTGCAGCAGTTCCAATTTGGTTGATTCCATTCCTGTCCTCCTAACAGTCGATTTGATACTGTATCATTATAGACTATATTTCGACAAAAGTCAAGGCGAGATCGAAAAAACGCGCAAAAGAGATCAAACCTCGCTCAGTGCAGCACCGATCACCGTTCCAAACTGCGCGTTTTCGGGAATGACGAAGCGCACGCCGAAGCTGTCCGAAAGTCCGTTGAATACGGCGCGGATGGGCTCGATCCTCGTCAGATTTCCGATCAGCACGATGTCCCGAAGACCGTAGCTGCGCGCGGCAAAGATCGCGAGCATTGCCACCGTTTCGGCTACCATGTTGGCAATTCCCAGCGCGAGATCGGCAGGGGTCGCCATGTCGGACACCTTTCCGAAGTTTGCGGCGGTGAGGTTCTCGTTGATGCCGTGATAGGTGTGATTGCGGGAGATGTCCTTAATCTTGAGGTCGATGTTGTCAAGGTTTCCGTCCACGCAGAGCTGCTCGATGTGCTCGATGGAATCCACGCCGAGAATGCGGCGGGAAAGTCCCACCAGTGTGCCTCCGCCGACACCCGTGCCGCCGAGATATTTGATGTTGTACGCGCCGTCCTGCTTGCGGGCGTGGATCAGGGCGGTTCCCGTCCCCATGCTCACTACGATCGCTTCTCCGAGACCCGAGAGATACAGGCCTCCGATGCCGCTGCTGGAAAACTCGGGAACTGCATGGCTGGGGAGATTATAGATGCCGTTGCGAACGTTCGAGGATCCTGCTCCCGTCATCATGATGCGCTCGATGTCGTCAAGTCCGAGTCCGTTTTCTGCGGTGAACTTTCCAAACGCGCCGTAAATGGAGGTCATGGGATCGGTTGCGCGCACGAATTGGGGCGCGATCAGCTCACGCTCTCCCTCGGCATTCTTACGAAATCCCACGATCTTGGTCGTGGTGCCGCCCACGTCAATTCCAATGACTGTACGATTCATACGGTACCTCCGTTTTGTGATTTAGAGTTTCTGTCTTTTTTTATTATAACATTCTATTGCCAAAATTGCAACGGTGTGGTATAATATTTTTTGAAAAAAGCAAAAAATGTGCGAACGAGAGAGAAGTGAGGGAGAAACATGGCATTTGACGCCGGCATGCTTGCCTGTGTAATATCCGAAATCAAAAATACCGCGCTTGGCGCGAGAGTGGAGAAGGTCTTTCAGCCCGAACGGGACGAGATCATTTTGCAGATGCGAAGCTTTGAGGGGGGCAGACGGCTCCTCATCAACGCGGGATCGAACAATCCCCGCGTGTGTTTTTCCGATCTTGCAAAGGAAAATCCCCCCTCTCCCCCCATGCTCTGTATGCTTTTGCGAAAGCATCTGCAGGGGGCAAAGCTGACCGAAGTCAGGCAGGAGGGCTTTGAGCGCGTGGTGCGCTTTGTGTTCGAGACGCGCGACGAGATGGGATTTCTCTGCAACCGCTGTCTGATCGTGGAGGTCATGGGCAAGTACAGCAACATGATGTTCACCGACGGAGACGGCAGGGTCATCTCGGTGCTTCGCCCCGTGGATTTTACCACGTCGGGATTGCGGCAGGTGCTCCCCGGTATGAAATACGAGCTTCCTCCCAAGCAGGATAAGCAGGATCCGATGCAGGAGACGGTGGAGGGCTTTGCCGAGAAATTGGCGAAGGCGTCACCCGACGCACCCTGCGACCGCTATATTTCCAACACGTATCTCGGAATTTCGGCGACCGTTTCACGCGAGATCGCCTACCGCGCCAACGGACGGCTGGACTGTACGGTCGGAGAGACCGACCCCAAGCGGCTGTCGGACGCTTTCTTTGAGGTGATCGACGGGATCCGTGAGGAGCGATTTTCGCCCTGCATGGTTATGGACGGGGAGAAGCCCGTGGAATACGCTTTTTGTAACCTCACGCATTATGGGAATCTGACAGTCAAGCCGTTTGAACGTCCGTATCAGATGCTGGATGCCTTTTTCGGGGGCAGAGACCGCGAGATCCGCATCCGACAGAGGGCGGCAGACGTGCTCAGGATCCTGACCGCCGCCGATACGCGCATCCGAAAGAAGCTGGAACTTCAGAGGGGGGAGCTTGCCGACTGCGAAAAGGGAGCCGAATACAAGAAGCAGGCGGATCTCATCACGGCAAACCTTTATCAGCTTACCCGAGGAATGTCAAGGGTAGAACTGACCGATTATGAGGACTACCGCGAGGACGGCAGCTTTGGCGTCTGCGTGATCGAGCTGGATTCCAGACTTTCTCCCGCGGCGAACGCGCAACGCTTTTACAAACGGTATAACAAATCCAAGACCGCAAAGGTGGAATTGACCCGTCAGATCGAGCTGGGCGAGAATGAATTGAGGTATCTGGATTCGGTGCTTGACGCCCTTACCCACGCCGAGACGGCGGCGGATCTTTCGGAGATCCGCGAGGAGCTGTTCCGCTCGGGGTACGCCTCCCGTATGAAGCACTACACCGCGTCCAAAAAGCAACCTGCGCCCACGGTTGCGGAATTTCGCACCACCAACGGCTATCGCGTTTTTTGCGGCAAGAACAACATTCAGAACGAATATATTACGCACAAATTGGCGGGGAAGAACGATTACTGGTTCCACGTCAAGAACCTTCCCGGCTCGCACACCGTCATGATCTGTGACGGAGAGGAACCGCCCGAGCAAGACTTTACCGATGCGGCAGAGATCGCGGCGGCGTTCTCCAAGGGCGCGGACGGGCAGAACGTGGAGGTAGACTACACGCTGGTGCGAAACGTCAAAAAGCCCGCGGGGGGCAAGCCGGGACTCGTCATCTATCACACCAACTGGTCCTGCGTGGTGACCCCGAGTGCCGAGCGCGTTGCCGCGATGCGCGTCAAGTGAGCCGATCCGTCGGTTGATTTTCAGTTCACATTTCTATGGTAGAATGTCGGTATCAGTTCCAAAAGGAGGAAGACCATGTTTCAGATTTTGGTTGTGGAGGACGATAAGAACGCGCGCCTTTTGATGTCAACGGTGCTCACGCGCTACGGCTACGAGCCGATCTTGGCGTGCGACGGCGTGGAGGCGCTGGAGATTCTCGATCATAAGCACGTCGATCTCATTGTGCTGGACGTGATGATGCCCCGTATGGACGGATATGAATTTACCAACGTGCTCCGTACGGGGGGATGTATGATCCCCATCATCATGGTAACGGCAAGAGAGACGCCTGCGGACAAAAAGAGGGGCTTTATCGTTGGCGTTGACGATTATATGGTCAAGCCCGTGGACGAGGAGGAGATGGTTCTCCGCATTTCCGCCCTGCTTCGCAGGTCCCAGATCGCGGGAGAGCGCAAGCTGACCGTCGGGAAGACGGTGCTGCATTACGATTCTCTGACCGTGCAAGACGAATCGGGCGTGCAGGAGCTTCCGCAGAAGGAGTTTATGCTCCTGTTTCATCTGTTGTCTTATCAGAACAAGATCTTCACCCGCCGTCAGCTGATGGACAAGATCTGGGATATGGATTCCGAGAGCGAGGAGCGGACGGTGGACGTGCACGTCAGCCGCATCAGAGATCGCTTCCGCAACAATCCCGATTTTTCCATCGTGACCATCAGAGGACTTGGATATAAGGCGGTTCCGAAAAAATGAAGAAACACGAAATTCACGCGCCCGACTCGGAGGTGCGCCGCCGTCAGATCTCGGTTCAGCTCAAGCTGACGCTGTTTGCCTTCCTCATCATCGTGCTCTCCTGTGCGATCACTGTTTTGGGGTATTTTGTTCTGCTGGTGATCTTCAACCGTATGGGTCTGCAGGAATTGCTCACGGTATCGACGTTCTTTGTTGCCGTGATCCTGCTTGCGACCTGCGGACTGATCGCGACTTTGCTCTTTGCGTGGCTCAGCCGCGTCTATCTGCGGCCCATGCAGCAGCTCATTGACGCCACCAAGGAGGTCAAAAGAGGAAATTTTGAGGTGCGTGTGCACCACAGGGATAAGAGACCCGTGACCGAGATGGAGGACCTCGTTGACAATTTCAACGCGATGGTGGAGGAGCTTGGGGGCATCGAGATGTTCCGCAACGATTTCATCAACAACTTTTCGCACGAGTTCAAAACGCCCATCGTTTCCATTCGGGGATTTGCCAGAGAGATGCAGATCGAGGGGATATCCGACGAGCAGAAAATGGAGTACGCCCGCATCATCGAATTGGAATCCGACCGCTTGGCGAAGCTGTCCTCGAGCGTCTTGGAGCTTTCGAGGCTTGAAAATCAGCGGATCGTGACCAACCGAACCGAGTTTTATCTGGACGAGCAGATCCGACAGACCATTCTGCTTTTTGAAAAGGAATGGTCGGAGCGCGAGATTGAGATCCTGCCCGAGCTTGAGGAATGCGTGGTATGCTTTGACGAGGAGATGCTGGCACTGGTCTGGAACAACCTGATCTCAAACGCCATCAAGTTCACCCCCGACGGCGGAACCGTCTCGGTGAGGATGTTCCCGAGTGAGAAAACGGTGACGGTCGAGGTGGAGGACAACGGGGTCGGCATGACCGAGGAGGTTCGTCGACACGTCTTTGAAAAGTTCTTTCAGGGAGACCCCTCTCACGGAAGAAAGGGATACGGCGTCGGCCTTGCAATCGTGCGACGCGCGGTTGCGCTTTGTCAGGGGCGGGTCGAGGTCGAGAGCGAAGAGGGGAAGGGTAGCATTTTCCGCGTGACGTTACCGAGAAAATAAGAAAATGGTGTTGCTAAACCACCCCCCGCTGGCGGGGCTTTCTT
>JAZSBE010000015.1:0-45544 GCA_045602215.1 Eubacteriales bacterium
GGCAGAGGTCGGTTGGTCGCTTGCCTTATTTGTTTTGCTTCAACCACTCATACATATTGATGGCAAGGAGATTCCAGTTCTGAAATCCGGGGTTGTTCACGCCCACGCCCGTTTCGGGATCGTAGTATTCGTGCATCTCGCCGCAGGCTTCGATGTCGCGACCGAACATGGTAAGCGTTTTCTCGGCGAGATCGGTTGCCTCTTCGAGGTATCCGTATTTCACAAGGCCTTCAAAGACCATGTAGTTGGAGATGCCCCAGATGGGACCCAGCCAGCAGGAGGGGTTGCCCGATTTGATGATGGCGTACATCTTTTCGGTCTTTCCAAGCGTGCGTACGCCGTACGGAGCGAAAAACGTTCTCTCGTTTTTGTAGTGCTCCCGCACCATGCGCTCCGCCTGCTCGGGGGTGGCAATTCCCGCCCACAGAGGCAGAAGATTTGACCACGTATCAATGCGCTGAATGAGCGTGCTCCAATGTCTTGGACAGCCTGCGTGTCTGTTGGACGTGGGATCAATGGGAACAAGCAGGGTATCGACGCTGTAGAAGCACCCGTCGCGCTCGTCCCAGCAGTGCGTCTGAATAGCGTCTTTGAGTTCGGCCGCTTTTTGGGTGTACTGTGCTTGCTTTTCAGTCATGTCGAGCATAGCGGAAAGCCTTGAGAGTGCCAGAAGCTCCACGTACATCAGGCAATTGAGATAGATGGATGCCGAGCTTTTTTGCGGGCGGTAGAAGGTGCAGGGATCGTTGTCCACGCCAATGGCGTTGTCCGAGATCCACACGAACAGTCCCGATTCGTGCTTGCTGGTTCGCTCGTACCAGCCGATGAATCGCTCCATGGTGGGGAAATGCTCGCGAAGCCATTCCGCATCGCCGCCGTTCTGCTCGGTCACGAACAGCGCGTGCTGCGCCAGACAGGGCTTATGAATATTGTAGAGCTCCTCGCCATCGGGAGAGACCTTTCCGGCGCGGCAGTAATTTGGCATGATGTAGATAGGCATCCTTCCGTCCCCGTCGGTGTGATCGAGAAAGTTCAGAATGCAGCCCTTTTCATAATCTGTCATGCTCTCCTCGCCTGGAATTTTGCGAAGGGCGATGTTGGTCAGCCAGCTATCCCAGTCCCACAGACTGTTGGTGTAGGTGCTTCCGGGAACGAGAAAAGGGTGACGGAGATATCCGTCAGGGGCTCTCAGGCAGAGCTTGTAATTGTTTTTTGCGTACTCGCAGATCAGCTTTCCGTATTTTTCGATGCTCGGGTTCATGTGACAACTCCTTGCAGATCGTATTACTTTTGGTATCAATAAAATTATATCAATTTATTTTACAGTTGTCAATGGATTGGGGCGATATCACATCTTGTTTGCTCAAACAAGTATCCAAAAATCAAGTTTTTGTTCGATTGCGAATAAAAGTGTTATAACAGATAATATCTTTTCAAAAATATGTTCATTTGGTCTTGAAAAATGAGAAAGAATGGTATATAATACAAAATAAGAGGCAGGGGCCGCGCTTTGGCGATTGCCTCGGCAGGTGAAAAATCAACGGTTCGGAAACACAGAAATTTGATTGAGGTGACAAAATGGGCAAAAAATCAGTTACGTTCAGCTTTGACGACGGCAACCTGCAGGACGTTCCCTTTGTGGAACTGCTCAACAAATACGGAATGAAATGCACGTTTAATCTGAATTCGGGTCTTTTATCCGAATCAAGAACCTGGGTGTATAAGGGCATCAACGTGGTACATCTCAATGCGACCGATATCGGGGATCTGTACCGTGGACACGAGATCGCGGCGCATTCCTTGACCCATCCTTGGCTTGAAAAGCTGAATGAAAAGACGATTTATAACGAAATCTGGCGCGACAAGTGCAATCTGGAGGATTGGTTTGGCGAGGAGGTCGTGGGCTTGGCGTACCCTTATGGAACGTATGACGATCGCGTGGTGGAGATTGCTAAGCAGTGCGGCATCAAGTATGCGCGCACCATTGAAAACACACCCCTCTTTACCCCCCAGAAGGATCTTTTGCGTTTTAAGGCGACCTGCTCCTTCCGAAATCCCGAGGTGTTCTCTCTGATCGACCGCTTCCTGGAAAGTGAGAGCGATGAGAAGCAGGTGCTCTATATTTGGGGACACACCTACGAGCTTGACGGAGACAACGCGTGGGGACACATGGAGGAGATCTGCAAGAAGCTTTCCTCTGTCAAGGGATTGGTATTTGAAACGAACAAGGATGCGCTGCTCAAGGGGTAAAAAAGCATGAAACCCTTTGAACAAACGATAAAGGAACTGCAAAAGCAGATTCGTGAGCTGGAGGGCGATACGGACCTCAAAGCATCGCGCAGGCTTCCCAGTGATTGCTATTTTCTTTCCAATGATACGGTGCTCTCCTACCGCCGCGACGATGGCGACGCGCGCTATCCGTACGCCTACGACGGCTTGACCTTGTGGGCGTATTCCTCGGGCAACGTGAAAATGGAGGAAAGCACCTTCAACATCTTTCTGCCCGTATTCGAGGCAAAGGAGCCTTACCTCGCGTTTTTTGCGGGGATCAAGCAGGAGGAGGGCTATTTCCCCATTTCCTTGCTCGGAACGGCAAAGCAGGTATTTGAAAAGGACGTGAAGCGTTATACGGTCTTCACCCCGCAGGCGGTCTATTATTTTACCGAAACGCCTTGCTTCACAACGGCGGTTCGAATGCTCGTGGATGACAAGAAGCTGCTCCGTCTGTCGGTGTATATGGAGAACACCACCGATAAAGTCGTGGAAACCTACGTGTCCTCCTACATCAATTATTATCTCCGTCAGAATCCCGACGAGAATTTTGAATCCAAGTGGTATAAGCGCTGTCAGGCTACCGACTACGGATATCTGACCAGCGTGACTGAGCACATTTGGCGAGATAGATGCTTTGAGCATTACGCGCCCATCGCAAGAAGCTCCTATGCAGGGGAGATTGACCGAACAACGTCCAGAACGGTGTACACGGGCAGTATGCACAACCAGTTGAACGGCTCCACGGCGTTGGTGAGAGGAAAATTTGCAAAGTCCAAGCTCTATACCGAATTTACAGAAACTGCGGCGGCGGGAGATCTGTTCCCCTTGACGCTGGCGGCAGGAGAGATCTTCACCGTCAGCTACACGTCGGCGTTTTACGACGATCGGGAAAAGGCGGAGCGCTTGTGCGTGGAAAACCGCGAAACCGAGAGCATCGACGCGTATGTTGAGAGAAGGATTGACGAAGAGAAGCATAAAAAAGCAGACGAAAGACTACCCAAAATTGCATTTGGGGATATCCCCTCGCAGGGACTTAATGCGGTTTCGCTCAGCTATTTTATCGAGAACGTATTGCGCCAGGTGGAATTTTGCGCGCGTGCGAAGAACTATGCGGGACACCTCATCGGAATCCGCGATATCTTCCAGCAGGTGGAAGCATCTCTGATGTGGATTCCCGAATATTCGAGAGGGAAGATCGTGGAGGCGTTGAACTTCATCGGTGAAGACGGAAGAGCGCCTCGCCAGTATTCCTATCCCAGAGGGGAACACGTTTTGCCCGAGATGGATCTGCGTCCCTACATCGACCAGGGTGTCTGGATCATTTCCACGGTATACACCTATCTGTCCTTTACGAACGATTACAGCATTCTGGACGAGATCTGCGGCTATTACAAGATCGAGGGCAACAACAAGCTCGACTTCAGCGCGGACAGAGACAGTGTGCTCGATCATCTGGTGCGGATCACCGAGTATCTCTTGTCCAAGCTGGCAGACGATACGGGTTGTCTGCGCGCGATGTACGGAGACTGGAACGACGCCTTGGACGGTCTTGGCGTGTCCGAGGACAAGACGAAGGATTACGGCAACGGCGTTTCGGTCATGGCGACCTTGCAGCTCTACAAAAACCTTGGCGAGATGTGCAATATCCTCAAGGCAACGGGCAAATATCCCGAAAAGATTGCCCGTTATGAGAGCTATCAGGCAAGCATTCGCGCAGGACTTGAAACGTACGCGATCGACCGAAACGGGGCAGGAGAGCGTAAGCTGATCCACGGCTGGGGCGACAACCTGCGCTACAAGATCGCAAGCTATTGCGACAATGACGGAGAGAACCGCGACGGTCTCACCACCAACGCATTTTGGATCCTGTCGGGCGCGATTGATTGGGACAGAACGCTTGTAAAGGATATTCTGGCGGCTTACGACCGATTGGATTCCAGGTACGGACTGAAGACGTTTGAGCCCTATTTTGCCCTCGAGAACAAGGACGTCGGACGTATCACCAAGCTTCCCAAGGGCACGGCGGAAAACGGCGCGACCTACATCCACGCCACCTTGTTTGGTCTGTGGTCTCTGTTTGAGATCGGCGAGGCGAAAAGGGCGTGGGAGCAGCTGTTCAAGATCCTGCCTCTGACGCACGATTTCATTTCCACGACGCCCTTCATCATGCCTAACTCCTATATCCACAACGAGGAGCGCGGCTTTGACGGGGAATCCATGAGCGACTGGTTCACGGGTAGCGGATGCGTGCTGATCAAGACGCTCGTGTGGGAGGTGTTTGGAATCCTTCCCGATCTTGGCGGTCTGCGGATTCGCCCTGCAAATTATTTTCCGACCGATACGGCATCCATCAGCCTGCGGCTGAAGGGTTGCAACCTCACTGTTCGTTATGAGAAGCAGGACGTGAGCGAGCGAACGTTTCTTGTCAACGGAAAGCCTGTGGAAATCATTTATGACGAGAATGCGAAAACACAAAGCATTTACTTTGCCAATGAAGAATTGAAGGATGGAGATCTTCTCATTCAGATCATTGATAAAAAATAAAAATCAAGTCGGAAATTCCGATCAAACGAAAAAAACGGTCCCACCCGAGTGTGGGACCGTTTTTTTATCTGCAAAACAGGGGATCGCGCGCCGCAAATTCTGCGATTGGCAGGAATTTTAGGAGAAAATGACTATTTTCTTACATAAAGGGATTGATTTTTTGGTATTTTTGTTATATAATTAAAGAAGAAATGTCAATATATGCAAACATTTAAGCAATTATATTCCTGAAAACATTAGATTTTGGATTTGTTTTTCGAAAAAACAGCAAGAAATGATAAAAAATCAAGCGTGATAGAATAAATACAAGGAAGAAAAAAAATAGTATAATGAGGGCGGAATGATCATGGGGTTTTATGAGCCTGCTGATGTACGGTATTCGGGAGCTTATGGCGAACGGTTTTATAGGCTCTGGAAAACGCGTGCACCGAGGAATACCCGAGCAGGTCGGACACCTCCGTGACCGATTTTTCCAAAAGAAGCTTATCTGCCGTGTCCATTCGGATGGAAGCAAAAAACGATTTGAGTGATTGCCCCATTTTTTGAGAGAAGAGATGCGAGAGATAAGAGTAGCTGTATCCCGTTTCATCCGACAGGCGGCTGAGCGCGTTGATCTGATAGACGTTGTTTTTCAGATAGCTCATGACGTAGAACAAAAGGCTGTCCTTGATGGAGGCGCTTTCAAAGATGCCGGGCTCTTTTCGGAGAAAACCGCTAAAGACGGAGGAAAGGATATAGTTGAGCGTGTTTGCGGCGATCGCGTCGGTGACGTCGTTTCGGTCCTCGGTGTACAGCGCGCCGAGCGCGGAACGGAACGCGCCCAAAAGGTCGGCGCAATCGCTCAGAACAGAGTTTTCCGGACTGACTTTTAGACGAACCTCGTCCAGCATCGCGGACAAGGGATTGGAAGGATCCAAGGTGAAGCCAATGCAGTAGAATCTGAACGGAGACGATTTTGAGGGGATGATCTGATGCGTGTCGCTCTCAAAGCACAAATGCACCTGACCGCTTTTGATGCTTTGCTCCCGACCGTTGTGAATAATGATGCCCTCGCCGCCGTACACGAAGGTGATCTCGTGACAGTTTTGGTCGTGCTTGTCCAAGGTGTCGTTTGAGGTCTTGCAGTGTACGTCAGAAAACTGAAAGAGCTTGATTGCATTGTTGCAATTCAGGTCGATCATGCGCGCAGAGTGAAAAACAGTATAGTAGTATCGCTGCTCTCTTTGAGACATGACGTTTTTCATTCCGGTCCCCCCTTTTTTGGAAGTCTAACATTTTTCAATGTTATGATTATATCACATAATTTTTTTGAAATCAATACTTTATAAGGAGATTATACTTATGAACGTAAAAATGAACGAATTTCTGTTTACATCCATCTTGACAGAACTTGAGGATGCAGTCGGAAAGGAGAACTGCTCCGTTCGTGACATCGATAAGGTCACACACAGTGTTGACTTTTTCTGGCTGTCCCGTATGTGGGCTGACCGCGGATGCCGTATGCCCGAGGCAGACTTTGTCGTTTGCCCCGAGAATGCGCAGGAAGTATCCAAGGTTCTCAAGATTGCGAATTACTATAAGCTTCCCGTAACTCCTTGGGGAGCAGGCGGCGGAAGCCAGGGCGGCGCGCTCGCGCTCGCCGGCGGTATCATCATTGATACCAAGAGAATGAACAAGATCTACGAAGTAAACACCAAGGCGATGTACATCGAGTGCGGTACCGGTGCGATCTACAAGCACATTGAGTATGCAGCAAACGAGGTCGGCATGGCTACCATGCATTACCCCTCCTCTCTGACCTGCTCCACCGTTGGTGGATTCCTGGCGCACAGAGGAATCGGCGTCGTTTCCAACAAGTACGGAAAGATCGACGACATGGTTCTCCAGATGGAGGTCGTTCTTCCCAACGGTGACATCATCTACACCTCTCCCACGCCCAAGCATGCGGCAGGACCTGACCTCAACCAGATCTTCATCGGCTCCGAGGGAACGCTTGGTATCATCACCAAGGCGCAGATCCGTATCTTTGCACAGCCTGAGGTTCGCAGATTCAGAGGCTTCCTCTTCGAGGATATCAATGCTGCGTTTGATGCATCCCGCGAGCTTCTCCAGAAATTCAAGCCCTCTGTTATGCGTCTGTACGACGAGGCAGAGACCAGCTCTCTGATCAAGAAGATCGTCGGAGTTGAGCGCAAGGGCGCGTTCATGAACATTGCCTATGAGGGTGTGAAGGAGCTCGTTGACGTAGAGGAGAAGATCCTGCTTGAGACCTTCAAGAAGTACGGAGCAGAGGACCTCGGAAGCGAGTATGGCGAAAAGTGGTGGGAGGAGAAGATCACCTTCTTCTATCCCGGTCACATGATGGACATCCCTCAGATGTTCGGTACCATGGACACCATCGCTCCCTACGGAAAGATCGAGGAGATCTACTGGGCGATGAAGGAAGCGATCGAGACCAACTATCCCCAGGCGAAGTTCATCGCGCACTTCTCTCACTGGTATGAGTGGGGCTGCATGATCTACGACCGCTTCATCATTGACGGCAAGGACGTGCCTCAGGATCCCGTTGAGGCAATGCGCCTGCACCAGGAGATCTGGAACCTCGGCGTGAGAACCGCTCTCGCGCACGGCGGTGTTGTAAACGACCACCACGGCGTTGGTGTGAAGCTTGGAAGACTGATGAAGGAACAGTACGGTCCTGCAATGCAGGTCCTTGAAGGATTGAAGAAGCAGCTTGACCCGAACGGCATTATGAATCCGTTCAAGCTTGGCCTTTGATGGGAGGAATTGAATTATGAAAATGACTGATAAATCGATGCAACACGTAGACTCCTGTCGTTTTTGCTGGATGTGCCATCACGTATGTCCCATTGGTACTGCGACCGGACAGGAGAGATGTACGGCAAGAGCAAGAGCGTTTGGACTTTCCCTTGTGAACCGCGACGTTCTTGATCTGAGCGATGTGATTGACAACGTTTACGAGTGCGCGACCTGCGGCGCTTGCGAGAACTTCTGCGTGACCGGCTGGCGTCCCGTTATGTTCACCAAGGAGGCGAGAAAGATCGCCGCTATGGAGGGCAAGCTTCCCGCATACATTCAGACCATGGTAAAGAATTGCCTCGAGACCGGCAACGCATACGGCAAGACCGATTGCGACGCAGCTCTGAAGGCAGAGATCGCAAATCACGCAAAGAAGACCGACACCCTGCTGCTCCTTGGCGCAGACGCGACCTACATGGTATCCGAGGCAGGCGTGAACGCAATCAAGGCGCTGGAGAAGGCGACCGCGGAGTTCACCGTTCTGGAGCAGGAGCCTGCAACCGGAAGCCAGCTCGACTTCCTCGTTGGCGCAATGGGCGAGACGCAGGAGCAGATGAAGAATGCGGCGGCTGTTCTGAACGGCTACAAGACCGTGATCGTATTGGATCCTGCTGACATGAAGACGCTTTCCCACGAGTACAAGGACTACGGCGTAGAGCTGGGATGCAAGGTCGTTTCCTACACGTCCTTCATTGCCGAGAAGATCAAGGCCGGCGAGCTTGCAGTCAAGAACACCGGCATGAACGTGGTTTACCACGATCCCTTCCAGCTCGCAAGAGATCTGTCCGAGACCGAGGAGCCCAGAGCGGCGATCAGCGCTTGCGCAAATCTGTCCGAGATGCTCCTCAACCGCCGCGACACCAACTGGGCGGGAAGCATCCTCATGGCGCAGTATATGCCCCGGATTATGGAGAAGGTTGCACGGGAGAGAATCAGAAACGCACAGTGCGTGAACGCTGCCAAGATGGTGACCGCATCTCCCGCAGAGTATGCAATGCTCAAGTCGGTATGTCCCGAAGGCTTTGAGATCATTTCCTTCGAGAGCCTGATCCTCGAAGCAACAAAGTAAAGGAGAGAGACCAATGCTTGTTTCACTGAAAAAGATTCTTGATATGGCAGAAGAGGGCGGCTACGCCATTCCTGCATTTAACGTATATAACACCGAGACCCTGATGGGAATCGCAAAGGCAGCAGAGGAGGCTCGTTCTCCCGTGATCATTCAGCTCTATAGCCGTCTGTTCCAGAACGAGGAGGGATACTACGTATCTCCCTCCGTGCTGGCGGCAGCAGAGAAGCTGACCGTTCCGGTCTGCTACCACATTGACCACGGCGCAAACGAGGGCGTGGTTGCGCGCGCACTGCGCTACGGCGTAAGCGGCGTTATGATCGACGCGTCTGCGCTGGATTATGAGGATAACGTGGCTGTTACGCGCCACATCGTTGAGATCGCTGACGCAGTTGGAGTAGAGACCGAGGGTGAACTTGGTCACGTTGGTTCGGTAAATGACAACGAGATGGACGCCTTCACCGATCCTGACGAGGCGGCTGACTTCGTTAAGAGAACCGGCGTTTCGGCTCTGGCAGTGATGGTCGGAACCGCACACGGCAGATACAAGAAGCCTCCCAAGCTCGATCTTGAGAGAATCAAGGCGATCAAGGAGAAGACCGGTATTCCGCTGGTATTGCACGGCGGCTCGGGCATCCCCGACGATCAGATCCAGGCTGCGATCAAGAACGGTATTCGAAAGATCAACTTCGGAACCGACGTATGCTTCTCCTTCCTGGATGAGGTATTTGCTTCCGAAAGAAATACATACGCAATCGATTTGTTCATGAGAGATCCCGTTGAGAACGTAAAGAAGTTTGCGCTGAGCAAGATCAAGCTTCTGGGCTCTGAGGGCAAGGCATGAGCGACATCATCGGAATTGGTGCCTGTGTCCTTGACACGCTGATCTCGGTTTCGACCTTCCCCGAGGAGGATAAGAAGGTTCCTGCTGTGAGCACGTTGCAGGCAGGCGGAGGACCCTCCGCGACTGCAATTGTTGCTGCGGCAAAGTTGGGAGAGAAGGCTGCCTTTATCGGAAACCTGACCGATGACACCGTCGGTCAGTTCCTCAAGCAGGATTTTGAGGGCTATTCGGTGAACACCGACGGCATTCGACTGCTTGGCGGTTACCGTCCCTTTGCATCCTACGTGCTCCTTTCCGAGGACAACGGCAGCCGAACCTGCGTCTACGATCGCGGTGACCTGCCCGGAACGGCTTTGGACGCGCAGCACGTCGAGATGCTGAAGCAGGCAAAGCTTCTGGAGGTTGACGGAAACGACCTTGCGGCGGCGGTAGAAGCGGCGAAGATCGTGCGCACGAGCGGCGGCAAGGTGCTCTACGATGCCGGCGGACTTTACGAGGGCGTTGAGGCGCTTCTGAAGGAGACCGACATTCTGATCCCGTCCGAGGAGTTTGCGCTCCGATACACCGGTGCTAAAACGGTAGAGGACGCGGCAGAGAAGCTGTTTGAAACATTTAATATTGAAGTGATCGTGATCACCCAAGGCAAGCACGGCGGATTTCTGTTCGACGGCAAGACCCATCAGCATTATCCCACCTATCCTGCAACCGTGGTGGATTCCAACGGCGCGGGAGATGTCTTCCACGGCGCATTCTCCGCCGCGGTCGTCAAGGGCTACGATTATCTCAAGTGCTGTCACTTCGCAAGTGCCGTAGCCGCGCTCAAGTGCGAGGGCGTTGGCGCGAGACGAAGCGTTCCCACTTTTGAAACTGTCAAAGAGTATATGAGGAGAAACGGATATGAACTATAAGCGTCATTGGAATGAAAAGCAGACCATCACCTCGGTTTACTGCCGTGAGGATAGCGGTTGCAAGAGCCTTGAAGTTGATATGGTAAAGCTTTCCGTGGGCGAGTCTATCGCTCTTTGCGAGATTGACAAGGAACAGGCAGTTCTGATCCTTGACGGAACGGTCAACGTGATTGGCGACAAGATGAATTATGAGAATATCGGCGCACGTAAGAATGTTTTTGATGGAAAGGCTTACGCGGTTTACGTTCCGAGAAACCTCAAGTTTGAGATCTCTGCCGTAACCGACGCAAGAGTTTGCATCTCCAAGTGCCCCACCACCGAGGACTATGAGCCTGTACTGGTGACACCCGATGATATCGTCGTCAAGAACCTCGGAAAGCCCGGCTTTGAGAGAGAGGTTCACCTGATCGTGGATGAGCGCCTGCAGGCAAGCAAGATCTACGTTGGTGAGAACTTCATCAAGGGCGGTCAGTGGTCCGGATACCCGGGTCATAAGCATGATGTCGCGAATCTGCCGACCGAAGGAAAGGCTGAGGAAATTTATTACTACGAATTTGATAAGGAAACCGGATATGGCGTGCAGCAGGTTTACACCGCTGACAGAAGTACCGATGAAATCTACACCGTGAGAAATCGCGATCTGGTGGAGGTTCCTTACGGTTACCATCCTCTCGCTGTTGCCCCCGGTTACAATGGCTATCTGCTTTGGATGATGTGCTGCGAGGGCAAGAGAGCGCTCGTGACCACTCTTGATCCTGAGCAGGATTGGATTGTAAAATAATAAAAGGAATGTTGATATGAAATATCTGCTTGGAGTAGATTTTGGAGGCGGCTCGTGCAAGGCAACTCTGATTGATACCTGCGGGAAAATCGTCGCGGAAGGGACGAAGGAGTACCCAACCTATTATCCCACTCCGCGCGCGTGCGAGCAGGATCCCGCGGATTGGATCGACGCCCTGTGTGCCGTTACCAAGAGCATTCTTGCAAAAAGCGCGATTCTTCCGTCCGACGTTCTCGCAGTGGCGGTTTCCTCCGCAACGCATACGGCGGTTCTCTGTGACAAGGCGTTCAAGCCCTTGCGGAACGCCGTACACTGGACGGATACCAGAAGCGCAGATCAGGCGAAGGTGCTGGAGCGCGAGATGGGGCGTGAGATCTTTGATACCATGTACCACAAGCCCAGCCCCATCTGGACGCTTCCTCAGCTTTGCTATCTCAGAGAAACAGAGCCCGAGATTTATCAACAGACCGCATACGTGTTCTTCGAAAAGGACTACATCCGTTACTTCCTGACCGGCGTTTACTGTACCGATTACATCGAAGCGCAGGGAAGTATGCTGTATGATCCTCTGGAGAAAAAATGGGTGGAATCCTTCGTGAAAGCGGCGGGACTTGAGGTGGAAAACCTTCCCCCCATCGTCTCTCCCACGGATATCATCGGCAAGGTGACAGGGGACGCCGCAGAGGCGACCGGACTTGCCGAGGGAACACCCGTCATTTGCGGTACGACCGATACCGTGATGGAGGTATTTGCCTCCGGCGCGATCCACGAGGGTGATATTACGGTGAAGCTTGCCACGGCGGGCAGAATCTGTGTCATCACCAAGGAGCCTGTTCCGAATATGCACCTGGTCAACTATCCGCACTTTGTGGATGGCCTGTGGTACCCCGGAACCGCGACCAAATCCTGCGCGGCTTCCTATCGGTGGTACAGAGACGTGTTTGGCGGCGAATACAAGGAGCTTGACCGCGAGGCGGCAGAGATTCCGATCGGATGCGAGGGACTGATCTTCCATCCCCATCTGAACGGAGAATTGACCCCTTACGCGGATCCCAGCCTTTGCGGAAGCTTCACAGGCGTGCGTGCAACACATACCAAGGGACATTTTAACCGCGCGGTTCTGGAGGGCGTTTGCTATTCGCTTCTCGATTGCAAGCTCTTCCTCGACGGTCTGAACGTTCCGCACAACAAGGTTGCGACTCTGATTGGCGGAGGCAGTAAGGGCGGTCTTTGGAGCAGAATTACTGCGGACACTCTGGGAATCTCGCTCAGGATCACCGAGAGCAGCGACTCCTCGCTGGGCTCTGCGATGCTTGCGGGAATCGCGGTCGGCGTTTTTGAGGATGCAGACGCCGCGGTGAAGGCTTGCATCAAGGAAGTGACTGTGATCGAGCCGAATCCTGAAAACACGAAACAATACCGAAAGGTATTTGAGGAATACAAGGCGATTCACGATGCCTTGGCTCCCATATATCAAAAACGATAAGTTATGAAGATAGTAGTTTGTGTCAAACAATCTGCGAGCGGAGAGATCAATCCGCTTGACGCCTGCGCATACGAGGCGGCGCTCTGTATCCCGAATGGGGAAGTGACGCTTTTGAGCATGGGACCTGCCAAGAGCGAGGGGATGCTCTCGGAGCTTTCCCGTCTTGGCGCAAGGAGAACCATTCTCATCTCGGATGCGAAATTTGCAGGCTCCGACACGCTTGCGACGGCGTACGTCTTAAGTCTTGCCATCAAGAAATTGCAACCGGATCTGATCCTGTGCGGCAACAAGACCATCGACGGAGAGACCGGACAGGTTGGCGTCGAGCTTGCAGAGATGCTTTCTCTGCCTGTTTTGAACAGGGTCATGCGCTTTGAAGCGCAAGAGGGACGCCTGATCGCGCACCTTCGAAGCGGTCAACAGGCGCAGGTGGAGTATCCCGCCCTTGCCACGGTCGAGCGCATCGGCAACCTTCGCTTCCCGAGTATGTTCTCAAGAGCAGGCGAGGTCGAGAGATGGGATGCGAGTACGCTGGACGCTGATCCCGCGCTTTGCGGCGTGAACGGGTCTGCTACCCGCGTTCTCAAATCCGAGGAAAACGTTCGCGACCGAAGAAGTTGTGTAAAGATCACTCCCAAGGAATTGATGGATGTGATCGAGAAATCCTTGGATTCTGCCGAACAGGCAACCGACGTCAACATCTCCGAGACGAAGATCCGAGGCGTTTGGGCGGTTGGATCTGCCGCGGCGGCAGAGGCTGCTTCCGTTTGCGAGGACCTCAGGGTCATTGAGCTGACGGATGCCGAGACCATCGCGCGAATGATTGAAGCAGAGAAGCCCCTTGCGGTACTGTGGGACAGCAGCGACCAAGGAAAGCTGATCTCCGCGCAGGTTGCGGCAATGCTCGGACTCGGACTGTGCGCCGATTGTACCCAGCTCGAGACTGATGGGAAGGAGCTTTTCTTCTACAGACCTGCTTTTGCGGGGAACATCATCGCAAAAATCAAGTGCACGCGCGCCCCTGCCATGGCGACCCTGCGGACCAAGGTGGATACGCAGTCGAGAATCGTTGTAGGCTTGGGAATGGGCATTCGCCAAAGTCTTGAACAGGCGCAGAAGTTTGCCGATCTGCTCGGCGCTGAGACCGCCGCTTCCAGAGCGATGGTCGACAGCGGAAACGCGCCTTATGAAAAGCAGGTGGGCGTGACCGGTAAGATGGTCAGTCCCGAGATCTATATTGCCGTTGGCATTTCGGGCGCGGTGCATCATATTTCCGGCATTCGCAGTGCCGGCAAGATTATCGCGATCAATCCCGATAAAAACGCTCCCATCTTCAATTTTGCCGACTTTGGAATCGTAGCAAGCTTTGAGGACGTCTGGAGCGAGTTGAACAAGAACGCTTGAACGGAGTGCGCGATTGGGCAAAAGACCCCGATGCATTCCGAAACAGGAGGAATTTATGCTGATCAAAAACGGAACCGTCATCACCGAGCAGGGCTTGCTTTGTGAGACGGATGTCAGAATTACAAACGGCATCATTGCGGAAATCGGAAAGAACCTTTCGGCGACCGACGAGGAGGTTCTGGACGCAACGGGGCTGTTTGTCTCCCCCGGTTTTATTGATATTCATACGCACGGCGGTGGAGGCGGAGACTTCATGGACTGTGAGGAGGACGCGTATATGGACGCGCTTTCCTTCCATGCAAAGAACGGTACGACCTCGGTTTTTGCGACCTCGGTCACGGCTCCAGTATCCCAGACCGTGGATATGATCAACTACTGCAGATCGTATCTCTCCAGAGAGGATCTGCCCTGTCGCATTCTCGGCGTACATCTCGAAGGCCCTTATCTCTCCCTCAAAAACAAGGGCGCACAGCATGAGAGCCATTTGAGAGTTCCCGCGAGAGACGACTATTCGTTTATTCTGGAAAACAGCGACGTTGTCAAGAGAGTGACCATCGCGCCTGAACTTGACGGCGCGCCGGAAATGATCCGCGAGATGGCGGCGCGTGGCATCGTGGTGTCGGGAGGACACGACGACGCGAGATACGGAGACGTTGTTGCAGCGATGGAGGCGGGCATGACCCATACCACCCATCACTGGTGCGCGATGTCTCTGGTCGCGATGAGAGACGGCGTGCGTGACATCGGCCTTGTAGAGGCGGGACTGCTTCACAAGGAATTGACCATTGAGGTCATTGCCGACAATCACCACATCACTCCCGAAATGATCCGCCTGATGTATCAGAGCAAGGGCGCGGACGGCATGTGCGCGGTTTCGGATTCTCTGCGCGCGGGCGGTATGCCCGTGGGAGATACCCTCTATACCTTGGGCGTGAAGACCGATCCCGATGCAATGAAATTTATCGTATCGAAGGGCGTTGCGAGACTTCCCGACGGCTCGAGATACGCGGGCAGCATTCAGCCCTTGGCAGAGATGCTCAAAAACATCGTCGTTGACGCCAAGATTCCGCTTGCGGACGGCGTGAAGATGGTTTCCACCACCCCCGCCAAGGTCATGGGCGTTGACGATATGCTTGGTTCTATTGAAGTTGGTAAAAAGGCAGATCTGTGTCTTTTTGATGATGAAATTCATATTTGCCGCACGATTGTGGGCGGAAAAGTAAAGGAGTTCTGAACATGATGGATATCTATCACATCAGCAAAGAGGAATTTTTGCAGAACGTGAAAATTCCCACGAGAATTATGGCGTCCGAACAGGCCATGTACGAGGAAATGGCAGACATCATGATCGACACGATCGTGAAGAACAACGGCGGACAGACGGTCATCATTTGCCCCGTCGGCCCCATCTTCCACTACCCGATTTTTGCAGAAAAGGTAAACCGTCAGCGCATTTCTCTGAAGAACTGCTGGTTTATCAACATGGATGAGTACCTCACCGATGAGGACAAGACCATTGATTACAACAATCCGCTCAGCTTCCATGCGATCATGGACAATCTGCTCTACAGCCGCATCGACGAGGATCTCGTGATGCCCAAGGAGCAGCGCCTTTTCCCCGAGCCCGGACACGAGGAGGAGATCGACCGTTTGTTCGCTTCCTTTGAGAAGATCGACCTGTGCCTCACCGGCGTGGGAATCAACGGACACATCGCATTCAACGAGCCTCCCGTTGAGGATATCACCGACGAGGAGTTTGGCAAGATCGGCACCAGATGCATGAACATTGCAACCGAGACGGTTGTAAACAACGGTGCGAACAAGCTTCGCGGCGCTCTGGACATCTTCCCCAAGCGTTGCATTACGCTGGGTATGAAGCAGCTGCTTTCCGCCAAGAAGTTTAAGGTATACCTCTACTGCGCATGGCAGTGGGGTATTATGCGTAAGATCACTCTGGCGCCCTACTCCAAGAGCGCTCCCGCATCTTACCTGCAGCTCCACAATGACGCCGAGGTCGTTGTGACCGAAGAGCTTGCAAATTTCGTTCTGTAAGTTTTTTAGATTGAAATAATTAGCTAAAAGGAGAATTTACGCTATGAAAAAGAGAGTTGGTATCATCGGTTACGGATGGGTTGCAGGCGCAAACCACAGATCCTCTTACGCTTTGGCAAAGGATGCAGAGATCGTTGCAGTCTGTGACGTAAAGCCCGAGGCGAGAGCAAGAGCAAAGGAGCACTTCGGACTTTCCGATAATTGCGTTTTTGACGATTACAAGAAGCTGATCGACAGCGGTCTTTGCGACATGGTTGATATTTGTACGCACAACAGCGTTCACTGCGAGCAGGCAAAGTATGCACTGAACGCAGGACTTGCAGTTAGTATCGAGAAGCCTGTTGGCGTGAACAGCCAGGAGGTTGAAGAGGTTCGCAAGCTCGCAGAGGAGAAGGGCCTTCCCGTATTCATCTGCTTTACCTGGAGACATATGCCCACCACTCGCTTCCTCAAGGACGTGATCGACTCCGGCGCGGTTGGTAAGGTATATCACTGCTACATCAAGTGCATCAAGGAGAGCGGCCTTTGGGACGGCAGACGTCTGGAGTGGCGTTTCCGCGAGGATCTTGCAGGAACGGGCGTTCTCTGTGACCTCGGCTCTCACATGATCGACTTCCTTAGCTGGATGAACGAGAAGATCGTTGGCGTTTCCGCAAACAGAGGCGTGTTCATCAAGGAAAGACAGAAGGTTGATTCGGACGAGTGGGCACCCGTTACCACCGACGACTATACCAACATTATGGCTGACCTCTCCAGCGGCGCAACCGCTACCATCGAGCTTTCCCGTTGTGCGAAGACCGAGGAGCAGCTCGTTGAGTTCATCATCTACGGTGAGAAGGGCTACATCCGCTTCTGCAACTACGTTGGCGAGGGTCTGGAGATCTGCTACGGCGACAAGGAAACCATTGCAAAGGGCAAGCAGAGAGTGGCAACGCCCGAGAAGTACGGTACTCCCGGAGACATCTACCAGTCTCAGTCCTTTATTGACATGGCAAACGGCAAGACCGACAACTTCACCTCTACTATTGACGACGGACTTGAGGCTCAGCTCGTAATCGATGCCGTGATCAAGGCAGATAAGGAAAGACGCTACGTAACCATCGAAGAGGTTAGAAAAGAGTTAAAATGAAGCACAAATTAGGAGTTATCGGCTACGGTAATATGGGATCGTGGCATTGCGAGAACGTCAGGGACCGAATCAAGGATCTGGACATCGGTATGGTGTACGATATTGATGAGGGCAGACGCTCGCTCGCGCGCCAAAACGGTTTTCCTGTGTGCGAAACGGAAAAAGAATTTTTTGAGAGCGACGTGGATCTGATCCTCGTTGCGACGCCGAACAGCTTCCATAAGCAGCATTGCATTGATGCAATGCTGCACGGAAAGCACGTCATCGGCGAAAAGCCCCCCTGCCTTACCTGTGAGGAGGTAGAGGAGGTCATCGCGATGTCCGAGAAAACGGGAAAACTGTATACGGTACATCAGAACCGTCGGTTTGACGTGGACTACGCGCTCATGAAAAAGCTGATCAAATCGGATCTTCTGGGCAAGAACTTTCATCTGAGCTCTCGCTTGTACGGCAACCGAGGCTTTGCAAGCGCGGGCTGGAAGAGCCTTTACGAGGCGGGCGGCGGACTGCTCTATGACTGGGGAATTCACCTCATCGACCAGGTTCTCTGCCTGTTCGAAGACGATAAGCCGGTCTCGGTGCGCGCGGAGCTGCAGAAGGTCCGCATGACCACGGTGGACGACGTCTGCCGCGTTACCATTACCTTTGCGAGCGGACTGATCGCGCACGTGGTTGCAGATTTGTGGTGCTACGTCCCCGAGGCGCGCTGGCATCTCGAGGGCAGCGACGGCACTGCGGTGATCGACAAGTGGTTTGGAACCGAGGGCAAGATCATTCGCGCAAAGAACCAGAACATCAGCTGGGAGGAGGGCTGCATCCGCACCCCCAACGGCATGACCACCAGTCTGTGGCCGAGAGCAACGCAGGATCTCGAGGAGCTTCCTCTGCCCACGCTTGAGGAGGAGCCCCGCTGGGAAAGCTTTTACGAGAACGTGCTGGATTGCATGGAGGGTAAGGCTACCCAGATCGTCACGCACGCGCAGATCCGCAACAATATGAAGGTGATGATGGCGGCGTTTGAATCGGCGACCAAGAACCGAACGGTTGAACTTTAAGGAGTGTTTCTATGAAAAAGATTGGAATTCTTGATAATTATATCAGTAATTTTCATTCGAATACCTATCACAAGCTCTTTCACGAGATCGCCGAGGAGACCGGCCGTGAAGAGTATAAGATCACGCACGTCTATGCAATGACCGACAAGAGCCCCTCTACCAACGAGACGACGGCAGAGTGGTGCGAAAAGAACGGCGCGATTTCCTGCGCGACGGCGCAGGAGGTCTGCGACGCGGTTGACGTGATCATGATCCTGTCCCCTAACAACCCCGAGCTTCACGAGGAGCTTTGCAAGGTCGCGTTTGACAGCGGTAAGCTCGTCTACGTGGACAAGACCTTTGCACCCAATTACGAGACCGCCAAGCGCATCATCGAGATGGGCAAGGCGAAGAATGCAAACTTCTGGTCCAGCTCTGCGACCCGCTTTGAGCCTGCAATGCAGGCGTTTCTGAAGGAGGATGCTCCCTTCGTCAATTCTGCGATCGTACAGTGCGGACTCAAGTTTGAGATCTACTGCATCCATCTGGTTGAATTGATGAACACTGTGATGAAGAACGGTGCAAAGAGCGTCATTTGCCGCAACGCAAGCGTCAATCACGTCTTTGAGATCATCTTCACGGACGGTAGAAAGGCCTTCCTCAATCAGTTCACCGAGACCTACGTGGATTTCAGCTGCTGCCCCGAGTTTGACGGCAAGTGCCAGCAGATCGTTTGCGCAAGTGATTTCTGGAAGAGCTTTGCAACGGCTCTCCTCGATTACTTCGAAACGGGCAAGAGCCTCGTTCCGGTTGAGAACACCTTGGAGTGCATTGCGGTTAGAGATGCCCTGAAGAAGGCAGTCGCAAATCCGCACACGGAGATTATGGTGGAGGGATCGGTATGAAATTTGGAACCTTTTTCAGACTTCAAAAGATCGAAAACGCGCAGAGTGGATTTGAAAATTTGAAGAAAAATTCCTTCTCCTGCTGTCATCTGGTTTACAAGCCCGACGTGTACACCGAGGAGGATGCGCGTATCGTCAAGGCTGCGGCAGAGGCGAACGGAATTGAAATTTCCGCCCTCTTTGCGGGATACAAGGACGATTTTACCAAGTGGAACCTCTATTCCGACTTTGAGGACGCGGGCATCAACAGCGCGAAGTACGGAAGAGAGAGAATTGAATACCTCAAGCAGGCGGCTGTGTTTGCAAAGAACGCGGGAACGAAGAACGTTCTGATCCACGCGGGCTTCGTTGCAAACAACCCCTTCTCCGAGGAGTACACCGTTATGGTGGAGCTCGTTAAGGAAGTGGCGGAATACCTCAAGGCGCTCGGCTTGAACCTTTTGCTGGAGTCGGGCGGAGAGAGCCCCATCGTGCTCAAGCGTCTGATCGAGGACGTGGGAACGGGGAACGTGTTCTCTAACCTCGATACCGCAAATCTCATCATGTACGGCCTTGGCAACCCCGTGGATGCGGCGTATACCCTTGGTGACCTCATCAAGAGCGTCCACATCAAGGACGGTATGCCTCCCGTGAAGCCGAGAGAGCTTGGCCGCGAGACTGAATTTATGCAGGGCTTCGTTGATTTCCCCCGCGTATTCTCGGTGCTGAAGGACAATCACTTCGACGGTCCCTACATCATTGAGCGCGAGATCTCGGACGAGTCTGCTGCTCAGAAAATTGCAGAGACGCTGGAGCAGCTCAAGAAGATGCTGTCTGCCTGAGCGCCGTTGTCTCTGTCGGACAAAACGTTGATTTCGCCTCTGTCGTAACGCTTTCGATAGAGGCGGCCGACGTCTTATCATGGAACTAACGAAAGGACAAAACAATGAAAATTAGATTGCCTGATTCGTACATTATATACGGGGAAAAGGACCAACGCATCGATCCCGACAAGTCCGCAGACGTGCGCCTGAACCTGCTCCTCGAGGGCGACGTTCTGACTCCCTGCATTGAGGCGAATGAAACGCCGCTTTGCTACGTGGTGCTCAGATGGATGTTCCGCGAGGACGAGCGCCGCCGTGAGCACGTTCGCATTTTGGGCGACTACTGGGAGCGCGCCTACGGAGATATGGAATGGAAGGGAATCGTGCCCGAGCGCTGTATGCCTTGGTACTGTCTGGTTTCCAACGGAAGCGATTCCGATCTTTGTACAGACGGAAGACGCACCGAATGCTTTGGTGTAAAGGTTCGCCCCTCCTCTCTGGCGTTCTGGCAATACGATGACGGAGGCGTGACGCTGACCATGGATATCCGTTGCGGCGGCCGCGGCGTCATTTTGGGTGGCAGAGTGCTGAAGATGGCAGAGGTCATCTTCGGTGACTATCGCGATGTGAGCGCATTCCGGAGCGGAAAGCTTTTCTGCAAGGAGATGTGCCCCGATCCCATCTTCCCCAAGGAGCCCCTCTACGGATTTAACAACTGGTATTACGCCTACGGTGTCAGCTCGGCTGAGGAGATCAAGCGCGACGCGGCAAAGCTCGCAGAGTGCACCAAGGGGCTTTCCACGAGACCCTTTATGGTCATTGACGACTGCTGGCAGCCCAACCGCTGCGACGGCCCGTGGGATCGCGGAAACGAGAAGTTCCCCGATATGAAGCTTTTGGCGCAGGAGATCTCCGAGATGGGCGTGGATGCGGGAATCTGGCTCCGACCTCTCTGCCAGTGCGCACCGTCCAATCTTCCGAACGAATGGAGACTGGAGAGAAACTGGGGATCTCTGGATCCCTCCAGACAGGACGTGCTTGATTACGTCAAGCTGCAGTTCCAAAGACTTGCGGAATGGGGCTACAAGCTGATCAAGTTCGACTTTGTGACCTACGATCTGAACGGAAAGTGGGGACGGATGTGCCCGACCTTCCTCATGGAGGGCGATTGGAGCTTCCAGGATCGCACCAAGACCTCGGCAGAGATCATTCTCAATCTCTATCAGACGATCCGCGAGGGTGCGGGCGACGCGCTCCTGATCGGCTGTAACACCATCAGCCACCTGTGCGCGGGATTGGTAGAGATCAACCGCATCGGTAACGATACCAGCGGACGCTGGTGGAATATCACCAGACGTCTGGGCGTGAACACGCTGGCGTTCCGTTCCATGCAGAACGGCACCTTCTACGTGGGAGACGCCGATTGCGTCGGATTGACCGATTACTTGCCTTGGGATATGAACAGAAAGTGGATGTATCTGCTGGCGAGAAGCGGCTCTCCCATGCTCATCAGCTGGGATCCCGTGATGGATACCGAGGAGATTCGCAGAGAGGTCTGCGAGGCGCTCCGCGCCAACTCGATCCAGACCGACGAGCTGATCCCCGTGGACTGGATGGAAAACAACTGTCCTCGCGTGTGGAGCCTCAACGGTGAGATCATCGAATTTGACTGGTTCGGTCCTCACACCAACGAAATGATCGAAAGAAAATATTGATTCGCATCTTGCATTTTGCAAAATAGGGAGACTTGAATGAAAATTCAAGTCTCCCTATTTACATTTGAAAAGTTTTGTGATATAATGAAGTCCGATCCAATCTTTGAACCTGGGAGGAGTACGATGACCAAGCGGAGCGGACAGTACGTTTGGCTGCCGCGGCGATCGTCGCATATTACGTGATACACGAGGGCGCGCACCTCGTGCTCCTTATTGACCCCTCGTATCTGAGTCTGCTATGCGGCTTTTTCGGAGGCGGAGATATGAACGGGATCTCTCTTTTGGTGTCTGAAATTGCAATACGTATTGCGTTTTTCTGCGTTTTGGCGGCAAATGCGGCGGTGTTTGTCAAGATCGTCTTGCCCAAATATCAGCAGATGTTTGACGGTGGGGAAGCGCGGAATTGAGTTGTTTATGAATGCCATACGTACCCGCTTGGGGCGTTGGGAATATGGAAAGGGACGTTATGAAACTGTCGAGTTTAGATTCTATCAAAAAACAAAAGCTGTTGATCCTGCTCTGTTGTCTTGTGTACAGCTTTGCTTATGCGGGCAGATACAGCTACAGCGCGAACATCGGCTCCATCATTGATTTTTACGGCGTTACCCGCGCCGAGGCAGGGGTGGTCAGCACCTTCTTCTTCTTTTCCTATGGCGTGGGACAGCTTCTCAATGCGTTTCTGTGCAAATTTTATCCCAAGCGCTACGTGATCTCGGGCGCGCTTTGGATCTCGGCGGGTATCAACCTGATCCTCTTTTTCCTGCCCTCCTTTGGAGTGATTAAGTATCTTTGGTTGCTCAACGGGATCTGCCAGTCGGTTCTGTGGCCCTCTCTGACCCTGACCATTGGGGAATGGGTGGATCGATCGCTCACCAAGCAAGCGGTGTTTGCCATGAGTATGTCGGTCGTGATCGGAACGCTCGTCGCGTACGGCGGCAGCTCGTTGTTTAACCTGATGGGAAGCTTCCGTCTTTCCTTTTTGCTGGGTGTTGTCTTTCCTGCCGCCATCGGCTTGATCTGGATCCTGTCGTATCGCGCGTTGACCGGCGAGAAGACCCTTCCCAAGACTGTAGAGCAGTCTCCGACGGAGGAGCGGCGGGAGACTGTCGGCACCCGTTCTGCCGTTCACGCGCTGACGGGGTTGCTGATCGTGTGCGCCTTGTTTGCGGTGGTGGACAACTTCGTCAAGGACGGACTGAATACTTGGACTCCCGTGATCCTCAAGGAGCAGTTTGGATTCCAGGACGGCATCTCCATTGTCCTGACGCTGGTTCTGCCCATCTTTGGTGTGTTCGGCTCTGTGATCGCTCTGCAGGCGAACAAGATTCTCAAGGATTTCCGAGCCTTGATCGGAGCTTTTTATCTGGTGCTCAGCGCTTGCCTTCTGGGCGTGATCTGGGCGCTTCGCGTTGACAGTGTCGTTGCAACCTTGATCCTGTTTGGATTGATCTCCTGTCTCTCGCACGGAATTAACAACGTTCTGGTCAGCATTATGCCCCTGCATCTGCGCGATCGGATCAACACGGGCTTTTTGGCGGGGCTGATGAACTCCGCCTGCTACATCGGAAGCACTGCCAGTGCCTACGGGCTTGGAAAGCTCGCCGACGGCAAGGGCTGGAATTTTGTAATTTGCGTTCTCTTGATCTCTACCGTGGCGGCGACGGTGCTTGCAGGGGCGGTCACGCTCAAGCTTGCCGCATCCAAGCAAAGGAGCAAAAATGAGGAATAAACGAACCCTGTGCATTGTTTTGACGGTATGCTTGGCTTTTGCAACCGCAGGTGTTGCTTTGGTTTTCGGGGTCAATGCCTACGTTAAGTCGGTCGGAAAACAGAATCTGCTTACCCCTGAAGAAGCAACAACGCTTGAGGGGGTGGATTGTATTCTCGTGCTTGGCTGCTTGGTGAAGGATAACGGGATGCCAAGCGATATGCTGACAGACAGGCTCAAAAAAGGGATTGAACTGTACGAGCAGGGCGTGGCACCCAAGCTCCTCATGAGCGGAGACCACGGCAGTGCGGACTATGATGAGGTCAACGCGATGAAGCAGTTTGCCATGGATGCAGGCGTTCCCTCGAGTGACGTGTTTATGGATCACGCAGGCTTTTCTACCTATGAAAGCATCTACAGAGCCAAAGAGGTGTTCGGTGCGGACAGGATCATCATCGTGACGCAGGAATACCACCTCTACAGAGCCTTGTTTATTGCGGAAAGGCTCGGAGTCAAGGCTTACGGTGTGGATGCCGATCTTCGCTTCTATCGGGGACAAACGGCGCGCGACGTACGCGAGATTCTTGCCAGATGCAAGGATTTCGTCAATACGTCCTTCAAATTCGAGCCCACGTATCTTGGCGAGATGATTCCCATTGACGGAAACGGGGATCTGACGAACGATAAGGTTGGATAAGATACAAATGAGGAGAATCAATGATGAAGAATACGATCCCAAAACGCAGCGTTCGTTTTGCATCAATTTTATTGCTCATAACCATGTTTTTGACAGGATGCTCGCTTTTTCACAAACATAAATACGACTGTCGGGTGATCGACGAGAAGTATCGCGTATCGGCAGAGGTGAATTGTCTGGAGTACGTGTCGTACTATATGAGTTGCTCCTGCGGCGAGGTTGGAGAGGAGACCTTTGTTTCCGAGGAGATCGGAGCGCACGTCTTTTCGAAGAAAACTGCCGATTTGAAGTATCTGAAGGCAGACGCCACGCTGGACAGCCCCGAGGAATACTACATGTCCTGCGAGCTTTGCGGTGCCGCGGGCACCGAGACCTTCTTCAAAGGATCAAAGCTCAGAGTTTATACCGATCAGGAAAAGACCTTTTACGCGCCGACCTCTCTTACGGTGACGCTCTATGACGCCGAGAATGGAATTTATGGATTTACGTACAACACAAAATCAAAGCCCTTGCGCCCGGTCATTCAGATTGCAGAAGGGAATGATCTGACCGACTACAAGGAGTATTACGCTACGGTAGAACAGGCGAGCTCTTATCGGGATGACGACTCAAAATATACGTACTATATCGTAAAAGCCGAGGTTCAGCTCGAAGGATCAAAGACCTATTCCTACAGGGCGTACGACAAATACGCGGATATTGGGACAGAGGTCACCACACTGGAAACGAAGGATCTGACATCCGAAAAATTCACCTTCGCACACGTCAGCGATTCCCAGATGTCAAAGAAAACCGGAAGCAATTTCGGAAAGGTCCTTTCCAAGATCGTGGATCGCTGCGATTTTGTCATCCACACCGGCGATGTTGTGGAGTCTTCCAAGTATGAGAGTGAGTGGAAGGCGATGCTAAACGAGAATTATGAGTACCTGTCTCGCATTTGTATGATGGCGATCTCGGGAAATCACGAAACGACGTACAAGAATGGATCAAACGAGATCTTCAAGCACTTCCATAATAAGATGCCCGCGCAGAACACCGAAAAGGGCTATTTCTACAGCTTTGTCTACGGCGATGCGAAGTTCATTATGCTCAATACCAACCGTCTCACGGGCACCAAGCTGACCGACGATCAGTACACGTGGCTTGTAAACGAATTGAAGTCAAATACCGCTACCTGGACCATTGTGGCGATGCACAATCCGCTTTATTCTGCAGGAAAATACGGTTCAAATCCCGACTATAACTCCATCAGCACAGGGCTTCGTGCGCAGCTGCAGGGACTTTTTGCGGAGTACGGTGTGGATATCGTGCTTCAGGGACACGATCATCTCGTTTCCAGAACACATCCGATTGACGGGGATGGAAAAACAGCGGCCGAGACCTGGAAAACGGTCGATGGTGTGAAGTATTCTGTTGATCCGAACGGCGTAGTGTACGTGATGAACGGACCTGCGGGTGATCAAACACGCTCCAAGAGTGATTACGCAAATTCCTCCTTGTACAACTATATCCATTCCTCCAAGGCTTGCTCTTGGGCGGAGCTTGAGATTGACGGAAATCAACTAACCGTTGTTGTGAAATATACGGATGGAACGAACGTCTCGGAATACTGCAGGTGGGGAATCCTGAAAACGAAGTAAAAGAAGGGGCGTCCAACGCAAAACGCGTTGGACGCCCCTTCTTTTTTACTTTCAGTTAAGAGAGACTTTGGATCAGCGCTTCAAGCTCCTGCGGGGTGTGCGCGATGTTTTTGGCGCCCTTCTCGATGAGAAATTCCTCGCTGCGGAAGCCCCACGTCACGGCGATGTGCGCCATGCCCGCGCCCTCTGCGGTGAGAAGATCAATGTCGCTGTCTCCGATCATGATGCAATCCTCGGTCGAAACACCAAGATCTGCGGCGACCTTTTGGGGAAGATAGGGGTGTGGCTTTGTGGGATGCCCGGGGGCAACTCCCTGCGCGACGTCATAGTTTTCCTTGCCCAAAAGAGCCTCGGAAAGCAGCTTGACGTAGACGTCCTGTTTGTTGGAAAGCACCCCGATTTTGTAGGACGTGTGCAGTTTTTCGACCAATTCACGCACCCCGTCATAGGGGGTATCGGTGAGCCCGGCAACCTCTCCGTAGGTGCCGTTGTACACCTTTAGCGCGTGGTCGATCGCGGCATCGTCGTCCCAATATTCTCTCGGGATCGCGCAGCGAATCAGATGGCGCGCGCCGTAGTTGATAAAGGCGCGGATCTCCTCCTCGCTCCGATTGGGATAGCCCAGCCGTCTCATGGCTCGGTTGATGCCCTCTGTAATGGCGGGAATGGTGTCGGCAAGCGTGCCGTCAAGGTCAAAAATAATTGCTTTTTTCATAATTCTTTGCGTCCTTTTGGGTGTCAAAATCTGTAATCAGTATACCATAAACAGGTGGATTTTGTCAATTCAAAACGATTTTTTGTAGGATTGCACAAAAAACATGGACTGATTTTTTGCAATATTGTTTGTTCTTCTGCTTTTATTTCTTTTTTTATTTGTGGTATAATATGATGTTAAGAAAAAATCTATGAAATCGGAACGCAGAGGAGAGCAGAACAATGATCAGAGAAGACTTGAGAAACATTGCCATCATCGCCCACGTTGACCACGGAAAGACCACCTTGGTGGACGGTCTTTTGAAGCAGGGAGGCGTTTATCGCGAGAATCAGGAGACGGTCACGCGCGTGATGGACTCCGGAGACCTTGAGAAGGAGCGCGGAATCACCATTCTGGCAAAGAACACCTCGGTGCATTACGAGGGAACCAAGATCAACATCATTGACACTCCCGGTCACGCCGATTTCGGCGGCGAGGTTGAGCGAATCCTGAAGATGGTGAACGGCGTTATCCTGCTGGTTGACGCGGCAGAGGGACCCATGCCTCAGACGAGATTCGTTTTGCAGAAGGCGCTTGAACTCAACCACCGTGTCATCGTTTGTATCAACAAGATTGACAAGCCCGACGCACGTCTGGGCGAGGTAGAGGACGAGATTCTCGAGCTTTTGATGGATCTGGGTGCAAACGACGAGCAGCTTGACAGCCCCATGCTGTATTGCTCGGGCAGAGCGGGAACCGCGACCGAGGATCCTCTTGAGGAGGGTGTGGATCTCAAGCCTCTGTTTGACAAGATTCTCAGCTATATCCCCGCTCCCGAGGGAGATGAGAACGGAAATCTGCAGATTCTGGTGTCCTCCATCGACTACAACGACTACGTTGGAAGAATCGGTATCGGACGCATCGAGAGAGGTGCCGTTCGCGTGGGTCAGGAGGTTGCAGTCTGCAACTATCACAACCCCGGTGCAGTCAAAAAGACCAAGGTGGTGTCTCTTTATGCCATCGAGGGACTGGTTCGTCAGCCCGTTGAGAACGCAAAGGTTGGAGACATCGTATGCTTTTCCGGCGCGGGCGACATCACCATTGGTGACACGCTGACCGTTCCTGCAGATCCCACTCCCCTTGAGTTCGTTCGCGTTTCCGAGCCCACGATGGAAATGACCTTTATGGTCAACGATAGCCCCTTGGCAGGCAAGGAGGGCAAGTTTGTCACCTCCCGTCAGCTTCGTGACAGACTTTACAGAGAGCTTCTCAAGGACGTTTCTCTGCGTATCAGCGACGGTGATACGACCGACGAGTTCCGCGTGGCTGGTCGAGGAGAGATGCACCTTTCCATTCTTCTGGAAACGATGCGTCGCGAGGGCTTTGAGCTTGCTTGCTCCAATCCCCGCGTGCTTTACAAGACCATCAACGGCGAAAAATGCGAGCCGATGGAGCGCGTGACCCTGGACGTTCCCATGGATCTGGTGGGTGTTGTCGTGGAAAAATTGGGTCAGCGCAAGGGCGAGTTGCTCTCTATGAATCCCGTCGGAAATCGCACACGTATTGAATATTCCATTCCGTCCAGATGCCTTTTCGGCTACCGTTCGGAGTTTTTGACCGCAACTCACGGTGAGGGCGTCATCAACACCATTTTTGACGGCTACGCTCCCTACAAGGGCGAGGTTCAGATGCGCTTTACGGGATGCCTGATCGCATCCGAGGCAGGAGAGACCACCCGTTACGGCCTTTACAACACGCAGGAGAGAGGTCAGCTCTTTGTTGGACCGCAGACGCAGGTTTACGAGGGCATGATCGTGGGTGAGAACCCCAAGTACGATGATATCGCAGTCAACCCCTGCAAGAAGAAGCAGCTTACCGCGATCCGTTCTGCGGGTGCAGACGAAAAGCTTTTGCTCACTCCTCCCCGCACCTTTACGCTGGAGGAGGCGATCGAATATATCACCGACGACGATCTGATCGAGGTTACGCCCAAGTCCATCCGCTTGCGTAAGAAGATCCTCAACACCGAGATCCGCATGAGAGAAATGATGCGCCGCCGCCGCGAGCTTAAGGGTCAGTAATTCCAAAAATAAAACCAAAAGGACGACTTCCAACGGGGTCGTCCTTTTTCTGTATGTGAAAGATAGCCGAAAGATGCGTCGAAAAATGTGCAATGCTACCAAAACGGCGAAAAACCACCATTATATTTAAGAAAAGACTTGAAAAATCCAATTAAAAGTGGTATAATAAATCGACTATCGGAAAAATTTTCAGCATTTGTTGCATATAATGAGATGTAGTGTGTGAAAGATTCCGAAACAAGCCTTGAAAATGAAGGTGTCGCTCGGGGGATGGGCGAACCGAAAACAGAAAGGAAAAAAGATTATGAAAAACAGGTTCAAAGCAGTTTACAAAAGAGGACTGTCCTTGCTGATCGTGTTGGCAATGCTTGTTGGCGCGGCACCGGCAAGCCTCTTTGCGATCACTGCGTCGGCGGAGGATTCCGGTTCCGTATTGCAAGTAGGAACTGAAGCGATGGCTGCGCAGGGGGATACCGCAAATACACCTAGCGGTGCTATCCCTACAGGAACCCATTGGGAAAAAGTGATGGACGGGGAAGAACATGTCAAAGAGTTGACATGTTCCACGGATGAACATACCCATTCGGATTCCTGTTATAAGACAGTCTTGGGAAAGAAGGTTCTGTTGTGCTACAAAACCGTACATTCCCATAGTGCTCCCGCGTGCTACTCCTATAAGTGGAAGGTTGTTTGGAACACCTACAACGTAGAGTTTTCCATCAGTGGCAAGGACGGGGTGGTTCTTACGAACGTGAGCGAGACTGTTCAACATAGTGTCGGAGAATTTTCCTGCGTTGTTCCTGCTATGGGAGAAGCCGGCTGGGTTGCTACGGTTGTCAACGATGGCGTGGAAAAGGTTTCTGTGCCTTTGAATGCTGATACGACAACAACAGTGGCGACAAAGGGTCTGACTTCCGGTAGCATTGAAATCAGATTCTCCCAGGCTACGGTCTATGATATCGAGCTGACCAACACTACCCCCGAACTTGGTCAGGCTTCTTTGAGCGCTACAAAGGCGATCAAGGGCACGGTAATCACTGTTACTGCTACGCCCAAAGCAAATACGGCGAACACCAAGTATTCGTTGGCATCCATTGTTGTGAACGGTGAGACCCTCAGCGGCAACACCTTTACCGTTGGTGAAGAGGACGTTGCGGTTGTGGTGACCTTTGCCAAAGAGCAGTTGAGTGGAAATGCAACGGCGAACATAGCGTATGACGTATCCAAGACACTCGGCGAGCAGCTGGACGCGTTGAAGGAAGAAATTTTCAACAAGCTGGCGATCAATTACGTGCCCGACGGTGTTAACTGGGATGATCTGACTTACGAGCATAAGTATTATGAAACCAACAATCAGGCGGGGTCTTTAACCGGAGCGAACCAAAACAGTGTCAATGGATATGCTGAAATCGGAACAGATCCGGAGGATCGCTCGGTTTCCACTACCGTATTAGGGCAAACCATAACCACTACCTACACAACCCACCCCTTCGGTTACACCGGCTTGGGTACGGTTGAGCACGTCCGTATCTCCTACAACGGACTGGTGATCGAGGCGGACGTTACGCTGGTTGCTCACGCGGTACTGGATATTCAGAACGGTACCGTCAAAATCAACGGTTACTACAAAGAAAAACTTGATGACAAGGTATTTGATACGCTGAAGGCGGACACCTTGACGGCGGTTGGACTGACCGATTTTAATGCAGCTGATTATCAGGTGATCTACGTTACCCGTTTGGGCGAGATCGATCTCGACAATATGAGTACGCTTGACAAGACCAATTTCTTTGCGACTGTGGAGATTGGAGAAAGCGGAAGAAGCATAAAAATAACCAACACCGCGACGGGTGCTTCGAAGACTGTCAGCATCAGCATTCAGGATTCCCGTACCGAGTACGCGAATATTGAGCACAACTATGTGGCAGGTGATTTCAACACGGAAGATGACTTCAAGGATGCGGTGAACGCTGCAATCAAGGTCAACGGCTCCGTGATCGAAACCAGCTTGCTTGGAAGCAGTATCTCCTACAACAAGGAGACCGACGGCACCTACACGGTGACGGTGGACTATGCGGGAGACGCGACGTATCTTCCTACCACCAAGACCTTTGAGGGTATTACATGGACTGCAAATCAGTACACTGTTACCTGGGTTGACGGTAAGGGTGAAGTGATCCGTACGGATGTGGGTGTGGTTTACGGCGATACGCTTACGCCGCCCGAAGTCCCTGAGACATATAGGGATTATACGTACACCTACACCTTTAAGGAATGGAGCCCTGCGATAAAGGAATATGATGGCGCGGAACGCTATACCGCTATCTACGATAAGGTGGCGAACGAGTACACCATCGTATGGAAGGATGGCGATATCACGCTTGAGACCGATACGGGTGTTAAGTATACCGATGAACACACGTATGACAACACCAACGGAACACCTGCTGAGCTTGCGGCGAAACGCAACAACGCGCAGTACACCTACGCGTTTGACAAGTGGGTGCAAGTGGTTGACTTGGAAAACGACGTCATAACCTACACTGCATCCTACACGACCGCAGTCAACAAGTATACCGTTACCTTCAAAAACGGTGACGCAACGCTGCAGAGCAGTGATTGGGAGTATGGCGCAACACCCGTCTACTCCGGCGCAACCCCCACCAAGGCGGCGGATGCACAGTTTACTTATGTCTTTAGTGGTTGGTCTCCTGTCGTTAGCCCTGTGACGGGTGCTGTTACCTATCAGGCGCAGTTTAACACAACCACGAACACCTACACCGTTACGTGGAAGAACTGGGATGGCACAACTCTTGAGACCGATGAGAACATTCCTTACGGTCAGATGCCCGAATTTAACGGCGCTGAACCCACCAAGCCGGCGGACAATGATAACACCTACCATTTTGACGGTTGGGAGCCGACGGTTGATAACGTTACCGGAAACGTAACCTATACGGCGAAGTTCTCCACCGTTGCAAAGATTAAGGTGACCTTTAGCGTGCTTGGAGACACCGCTCGTTACACCGGTGTTGTTTTGGGCGAAAAGGTTTCTGCCTATGCAAATCCCGCAGTTGTTGGTTATGCGTTTGACGGATGGTTTGCAGATGAGGCTTGCACCGAGGCGTTTGATTTTGCAAATACTGCGATCACCGAAGCAATTACCGTCTATGCAAAAATGACCAAGCTGCATACCGTTACGTTTGACGTTAACGGTGGTGCTCCTACGGTTGGAAGCCTGTCTATTCGAGATGGAGAAGCTGCTTCTGCCCCTGATCAGAATCCTGACAAGAATCAAGCAACCTTTATTGGGTGGTTCTTGAATGATGAGCTTTATAACTTCTCCACACCTGTGACGGGTGATATCGCTTTGGTTGCAAAGTATGGCGTGGATATGGACAACGACGAACTGGTTGACGGCTCTGACGAAGATCCCTACCTGACCTACATCTGGATGGATGGGGAGACCGAGCTGAAGAATCAGACCGTTTTGAGCGGAGCAACGATTCCCACCTACGTAATCGCTGACCAGGATGATAACGGAAAGAAGTTTGTCAGATGGGATAAGGTCGTTGACGGTCATATCACCACCTACACTGCGGTATGGACCGATGACGCCAACAACAACGACACTCCCGACGAGGATGAAACGGTGTCCGTTGTTCTTCCTTCCGTTGGCGGAAGCATCACCATCGGCGGCGTGACGCCCGATGCGAACGGTAGCTTCGTATTTGACACGAACAACAATTCCTATGACGTTGTCGTAACGCCTCCCGCAGGTACAAATAGCGTGAAGCAATACGTCAGCTATTTTGCGATCCTTGACAAAGACGGAAACGTTATATTCTCCGTTGGTACAAAGCGCGGTGCGAATGCGCAAACCGCGGCAGAGGGCTTGAGCTACGTTGTGTCTTATAACGACGGTCAGATGACCGTTAGCGGCGTAGCGCTGGCAGACGGCATGTCCATCGACGTGGAGTACGCAGAGCACAAGATCGAGGCAAACGGAAACAAGGAGGTTTCGGTAAACGGATATAACAGCACGACGATCTACGAGAGCCTGACCAAGGAAAACGTCCTTCGGGCGATTCTCGGCGATTTCTACGATCCCGCCAGAATTGGCGAGTATACCGTTACCATGACGGTTGGTCTGGCGATGATCAAGGATAAACTGGGTTCTCTCGGTTCTATCTTGCCGGATACCTTTGAGGCTGACGTTTTCAGCGATCGCTATGAGCTTCTTGGAATTGACATCACGACGTATGTCAAGGAAATTCTCAAGGGCGCATTCGACATCAATGAAACCGAAGCGATCAAGGTGACTTGGAAGTCTACCGAGATCGGCAAGCCTGAGGTTTCTGCAAACTACACCATCAAGCTCCGTGAAAACCGTCCGTCGACCACCGTTACGCATAACGGCGGAACCTACAACATAGGCAGTATCAACGGACTCCTTGATCTGATCAACGGAAATCTGACCTCTAACGTTGTGATCTCCGACGTGGATTGGGCAGAGGATTATACCAATCTGGTGTTTGAGCCCGGTACGACCATGACGCTCAAGGTAAAGGTTACCGTGATCGAGACCGCTGAATTTTGCGGCAAGGAGCACATCGTCGAGGTGACGGTGTACGTTCCCTACACAAGTGTGAACGCGACTTTCTCGGATAACAGAGACCTGATTTACAACACCGGAATGTCTGATGCAGACAAGAGTGATCTGGTTCTGGGTGTGCTGGATCCTAAGTTTAATGTTCCGCTGGTTGGCGTAAGCCCTGTGGTATGGTATCTTGCATCCACGGAGCATACCGTTCCGATGGAGATTAATTTCAGTGAGATGGATCTTGGTGTTTACGGCACCATCATCAGGAATCTTTTGGGCAACAGCATTACCATCCAGGTTCCTGTGAAGGAAATGTGGCTGAACATCGGTGACGATCTCACGATCCCCGAGGCACCCTCCAACGATTTGATCGAGAGCATTTTGCTCAACGATCTGATTCCCGAATACGGCGCGCAGTTCATGGCAGGTCAGCTCACCTCCGAGGCAATGCAGGCGATCCTTGCGGATACGCTCAAGAAGTATCCTGAGATCGAGCAATACTACAAGTACCTCGGTGCGCATCAGTTTGGCGAGCTGGAGCAGGAGACGGTTAAGATCACCGTTGCAGCGTTCGGTGACTACGGTGGCTATGATTCGGGCGCGATCGTTCTGAACCTGACCGATACGCGTACCGAGACCGAGATCAAGCTCAACAGCGGCGTGACCGTGGTCTACGGTCAGTACACCGCAGAGCAGCTGATGCAGCTCATTCTCGACGGCGTGTATGCAAACGGAGAAAAGATCGACGGCTTGACCGTTAAGTTTGAGAAGAACGTGATCGGCTTGCCCGCAGGCGAAGGAATTACCGTGACGGTTCAGTTCAAGGGCGACAGATACTATAAGCCCTCCGAATCCACCGTTACGATCACGATCGAAAAAGCGCCTGTCACCGTAACGGTTGACAACCAGGTGGTTAAGTACGGCGATGCATTCAACAAGCTTCCCGTGACTACCAACCCTGCAAACGTGGATCTGATCCAGTTTATCGTAGGTCTTGATATTTCCGGCGTGAATATCAACGGCGGCATCAAGGGACTGAACGGAAAGGTTCAGCTGCTGCTTCCCAAGGAGCTGCAGGATACCCTTGCAATGGTGGGTGATTTGATCGGCGTGGATCTCTCCCACGGCGCAACCATCAAGCTCAGCAATTTTGAGGATGTTCTTGAAAAGCTGGATTCGCTTTCCGGCGTCATTGGATACGAGGAGTATCTGAGCGTCCTTTCGAATATGCTGGGTACGCTTCCCGTTGACAGCATTACCGATATCGCAGATCTTGAGATCACCATTGGCGGTTCGCTGCCCACCGATGCGGGAGTATACCTTATCGGAGCAGTCACTGCTGACGCCAACTATGAAACGGCGTTCGGTGTTGGCGTTCTGGTCCTCTATCCCGATGGCATCAAGGCTGATATCGCATGGAATCAGGACGACAGCAACTACATCATTACCAATTCTCTGCTTGCATCCGGCAAGTTTGACCTGGGCGCACACGCATTCCAGGTTGGACAGGACGGAAATCTCGCAGACGCAACCGCGCAGATCATGAATCTGTTCCTTGGTGTTGACATTGAGGGCAACCTCGTGTTCGTCACCGACGGAAAGAATCTGAACGTTGGCGCGTACGTTGAGCTTGCGCTGATCGTAAACTGGGGCAATCAGATTTATTACTCCAATATTCTTGTTCGACCCATCATCGTGGTCGCCGAGTCTCTGGACGTTGATTTTGCCGATCAGAACGGCACGGTGAACAATGACCGTCACTTTGAGTTTGACAACACGCCTCAGAGCGGTATGCAGGAGGACGGACTGAAGGTCACCTACAAGCAGGACGGCAACGGCTACAAGGCGGGTGACGCAGTAGAGAATTATACGGTTCGCTACTACTACGTTGGCGTACAGACCAACGGCACACCTTACTACGGGACGGTGGCTCCTACTCACGCAGGTGTTTACGCAATTACGGCGGTCGTCATCGTCTATGACGCCGACGGAAGCATCTCGCACGCAGGTCAGAAGATCGGTGTGTTGGTGATCGAGCCCTCCAAGTCGAACGTGACCGTTGACAACTCCGCAATCAAGTACGAGGACGGAAAGGTCAACTACGTAAACGGACTGGTTAAACCTTCGTCCGTAAACGTTCCCGGACTCAAGCCTGATACCACCATCATTTCCGTAGGCTTGTCTGCAAATCTCGATGCGATCAACGGGCTCAGCTCCATCAACGGTACGGTCAACATTGACCTGCCCAGATGGCTGGATGAGGTTCTTCAGAAGTACAATTTGCTTGAGGCAGGCTACGATACGGGTATTACCGCAGGAACCTTCGTTTCCTATATTGAGACCCTGAAGGCAAAGCTGGCGGATCTCGGCATTGATGCCGCTGCTCTTGACAAGATTGCGGGTATTGTGAACCAGATTCCCGTTACCACCAATCTTACCTTTAAGGATAACGTTGGTTATACCAAGGTGGGTGCATACCTGATCATCGCGGTTGTAACCGATTCCGATCACTATCCCTCCGCAGCAGCGGGCGTCATGGTGATCTATCCCGATGCAACCAAGGTTGATCTTGGCTTTGATAAGACCTGGGATGACAACAACGTATTCACCCAGAATTATCTGAATGTCTACGATCTCAATGCAAAGGCATATCTGAACGGTGCACTGCATGAAGATGCAAGCGCGCTTGTGACCAACATCTTCGTTGGCTTTGCAGACGATGGCAGACTGATTCTCACAAAGAACAAGGCAGAGCTTGACAACGGTATTTATGCACAGGTAGCATTCCTGTTGGATATCGGCAATGAGCTCTACTATGCAGAGCCCATTTCCAGAGTCTTCGTAATCGTTCCCAACGGAGCAGACGTTGATTTTGTAGATGGAAACGGCAACATCAACAACGACCGTCACTTTGAATTCAACAACAACGCGCATACTATGGGCGGCGTTCGGGTTGAGCTTGTGGACGGTACGGTTCTGACCAATCCCGATGGAATCGACATCTTCTACATCGGCGTACAGACCAACGGAAAGGCATACGCAAGCAAGGACGCTCCCGTTCATGCAGGCGTATACGAGGTGATCGTTCAGTACACGGGTCGCGACGCGCAGAACAGAGTGGTGAACCTCGGCGCAAACATTGGCACGATGGTGATCGAGCCCTCCAAGTCCGAGGTGTCCGTTGACAACGACACGGTTGTATATGAAGAAGGAAAGCTTAACCACGTAAACGGACTGGTTAAACCTTCGTCCGTAAACGTTCCCGGACTTAAGCCTGATACCACGATCATTTCCGTGGGCTTGTCTGCAAACCTGGATACGATCAGCGGACTCAGCTCCATCAACGGCACGGTCAACGTTGATCTGCCCGGATGGTTGGATGCGCTTCTCGAGCAGTACGGCTTGCTTGAGGCAGGTCGCAACGCGGGTATTACCGCCGAAACCTTCCTTGATTATATCAATCGCCTGAAGACAGAGCTGGCGGTGCTCGGAACCTACTCCGAAGACATTGTGGGCGCGCTTGACAAGCTTGCAGGCATTGTAGAGGAGCTTCCGATCTCTACCAAGCTTACTTTCAAGGATAACGCCGGTTATACCGAGGTAGGCGCATACCTGATTATCGCGATTGTAACCGACTCCGATCACTATCCTTCGGTTGCGACCGGATTTATGGTGATTAAGCCCAATACGACCAAGGTTGAGCTTAACTGGAGCTACAGTGACAGCAATAACATCTTCACTTGGCATACTTTGAACGGTGTTGATCTCGATGCAACGGCAAACAAAGCCGAAGCGAACGAGTTCGTTGAAAACGTTTACTTCGGATTTACCGCCAAGGGTGAGTTCATCTTCACGCAGGATTGGACAGAGCTCGACAACGGAGTATACTGCCAGATCGCATTCGTAGCAGACTTCGGAAACGAGGCCTACTATGCAGAGCCGATCGGCCGTGTCTTTGCCATTGTTCCTACCCCTGCGGACATCGTGATCTCTGACGGAACTACGGAAGGCGACCACTTTGAGTTCACCTATAACGGCAATCCTCAGGGTGTTAACGTGAGTGTTTCTGTTGTAGGAACTCCCGTGGATCTTGGCGACGTCAGCATCAAGTACGTTGGCGTGATGTCCAACGGCGAGCTCTATGAGAGCACCG
Organism: Eubacteriales bacterium; assembly: GCA_045602215.1. Taxonomy (GTDB): domain Bacteria; phylum Bacillota; class Clostridia; order Oscillospirales; family CAG-272; genus UMGS1865. Next base: position 37,342 of record JAZSBE010000015.1, read on the forward strand.
TGGCTCCCACTCGCGCAGGCGTTTATGCGGTTTCTGTGACCTATGTCGTTCGCGACGGTCAGGGTCGCATCGTTACGCTGGGCGAGAAGATTGCTACATTTATCATTAAGCCCGCGATGGCAGACGTTGACGTTGAGAACAAGCTTTGGGAAAGCAACGGTAACGCTGTTGATATCAACGGCATGATTACCGCAACGCCGAACGTAGGCATGACGGTTATTACCTCCGCCATCAAGACTGACGGAACCTTCAGCGAGAACTGGTTGGGCGCACTGACCGGCTCGATCAACATCGATCTTCCCGATTGGGCAGATGCGTTGCTTCTGGAGGTAGGCTTTACCGGTGGCAGTGTGGCAGGTCTGATCGCGGCGATTGACGCGATTGAGGCGAAGTTTGACACCCTGACCGCAGAGCTTGGTCTTGATCTGGAGATCGGTGCATTCGATGCAATCAGAAGTCTGTTGAATCAGATGGATCGCAACTTGAATGTCACCATCAATGATACTGTAAATCCCAGTGCAATCGGCACATATCTCGTCATGGCGATTGTGACGGATCCCAACTACCTGCCCGCAATCGATGCAGGCGTACTGGTGATCTATCCGAAGGCAAACGAGGTCGATCTGAACTGGAACTATAACGACGGCAACGACATCTTCTCTATGGGTGTGCTGGGCAACGAGGAGCTGATGGGCGCAACGCCTTCCAGCGGCGATTCTACGGTCAAGGTTGTTTACATCGGCTTTGATCTTGAGAATATGAAGCTCATCATCACCGAAAACGGTGGAACTCTGGCGACGGGAACGTATATTCAATTGGCATATCTCGTTCCTGCGCTCGACAGCGAGTTTGACTATGCGAAGTTCCTTGCGCGTCCGATCATTGCGGTTCCCAACACGCATGAGGTTGAGGTAACTGTTCCGGATGATGCTCACGAAGACGTGGACTATGAGATCTCTATCGAGATCGACGGTCAGGACAGAGCAACGGCGACCGGAACGATTACCATCACGTATGTAGGCGTGACGGCAAGCGGCGAGCTTTACGAGAGCGAAACTGCTCCCACGAAAGCAGGAATCTACGTTGTAACCGTTACCTACCTGACCCGCGATGGAAACGGAAACGTCAATGGCATGGGCGCTGACGTGACGACGCTGGTTATTACGGGTCACGTGGATGAAAACACGGACCATAAGTGTGATTTCGAGAATTGTACCAAGGATGACATGCACATGGATGGGCATGTTGACCTCAATAAGGATCACGTTTGTGATTACGGATGTTCCGAGGCGATCGGTGATCACGAGGATGTTGACACCGATCACGCATGTGATTACGGATGTCAGGAAAGCATCGGCACCTGCGAGGACACCGACTTCGACCACGCATGTGACTATGGCTGTGACGAATACTTCGGCGAGCACAAGGACGATGACACCGATCACGCATGTGATTACGGATGTCAGGAAAGCATCGGTGCTTGCGAGGATACTGATTTCGACCACGCATGTGACTACGGTTGTGACAGATACTTCGGCGAGCACAAGGACGATGACACCGATCACGCATGTGATTACGGATGTCAGGAAAGCATCGGTGCTTGCGAGGATACAAACCTCGACCACGCATGTGACTATGGTTGTGACAGATACTTCGGCGAGCACAAGGACGATGACACCGATCACGAATGTGACTACGGATGTCAGGTAAGCATCGGTGCTTGCGAGGATACCGACTTCGATCACGCATGTGACTACGGCTGCGGTGCAGATTTTGGCACCTGCGAGGATACCGACTTCGATCACGAGTGCGACTACGGCTGCGGTGCAGCATTTGGTACCTGCGAGGATACCGACTTCGATCACGAATGTGACTACGGCTGCGGAGCAGATTTCGGCACCTGCGAGGATACTGATTTCGACCACGCATGTGACTACGGTTGTGACAGATACTTCGGCGTGCACGAGGATGTTGATACGGATCACGTATGTGATTACGGATGTCAGGTAAGCATCGGTGCTTGCGAGGATACTGATTTCGACCATGTATGTGACTATGGCTGCGGAGCAGATTTCGGCACCTGCGAGGATACCGACTTCGATCACGAATGTGACTACGGCTGCGGTGCAGATTTTGGTATCTGCGAGGATAGCGCAACCGATGACGATCATGTATGTGATTACGGTTGCGGTGCGGTTCTTGAGAGCCACACCGGCGGTACGGCAACCTGCACCAAGCGGGCAGAGTGTGACGTCTGCGGAGAAGAATACGGAGAGCTGCTTGATCACAGCTACGGCAGATGGACCATTACAACGACGCCGACCAAGGATACAGTCGGTATGTTGACCAAGAAGTGCGGTTGCGGTCATCCCGAAACCTACGAGATTCCTGTGTTGAATGACGAGGATTATGAATACTCGTGCACGGCAACCTGCGGTTATCCCGGAACAGAGAAGTACGTCTATGTAAAAGATGGTCAGCGCTTTACCTTCACGCTCGTTACCGAGGCGCTCGGTCACGACTATGACATTGTTAAGCACGAGACAGAGGACTATTATCTCAGACAGTGCCACAACTGCGGATATTTCGACGAGAACTACCGTTACCAGTTCGGTGGCACCAGCAGAGACGAGTTGACCGACGAACACCTCGTTACGGAAGAGCTGCAAAACAATGATCGGTTGAACTCGGTTGAGAAGATCGAGCAGGTTCTCAAGGAGAATCTTGAGGATCTGATTCAAAGCCTCAATCGCGACGAGCATCTGAGTGCGACACTCTATGACGTTACGCTTCGTTACTGGGATGCGTCCGTAAACGATTTTGTCAAGGCAGATCGTGACCACTTCCCGGCAGACGGAAAAATGACGGTTACGATTCCGCTGAACGGAATTGTTTCGGATGCGCTGAATATCTACGTGATTCACCTCTTTGCGGTGACCGATCCTGCTCACGGAACGGTTGCAGGCGAATATGAAACCTTTACGGTTGGAAACGGATTGATCGTTACGATTGATGAGGAAAACAATCAAACCCTGTTGACTTTCACTGTTAGCGGTCTCTCGCCTATGATGATTGGATTTGGATGCGTAGAGCACGTGGACGAAGATCATGACCACAAGTGCGATCACGTCGGTTGTACTTATGACGCAATCGGCGATCACAAGGATACCAATCAGGATCACGTATGTGACTATGGATGTTCCGAGGCAATCGGCGATCACGCAGAGGGAACTGTAGTTGACCACAAGTGCGAATACTGCGGCGAGGACTACAAGACCGAGGAGCACAAGGATACCAATCAGGATCACGTATGTGACTATGGATGTTCCGAGACAATCGGCGATCACGAGGATGCTGATGCCGACCACAAGTGTGATTACTGTGGCGGAGGAGCGTTCGGCGAGCACAAGGATGATGACACCGATCACGTATGTGACTATGGTTGTCAGGTGACGATGGGCACTTGCGCGGATGCCGATAAGGATCACGATTGTGACTACGGCTGTAACAAGTACTTCGGCGAGCATGTAGACGCCAATAAGAATCACGTATGTGATTACGGCTGTCAGGTAGCGATGGGTACTTGCGTAGATGCTGATAAGGATCACGATTGTGATTACGGTTGTGACAAGTACTTCGGCGAGCACAAGGATGCCGATAAGAATCACGTATGCGATTACGGTTGTCAGGTAACGATGGGCACCTGTGAGGATGCTGATAAGGATCACGATTGTGATTACGGTTGTGACAAGTACTTCGGTGCGCACGTAGACACCAATAAGAATCACGTATGTGACTATGGCTGTCAGGTGACGATAGGCACTTGCGAGGATGCTGATAAGGATCACGATTGTGATTACGGTTGCGACAAGTACTTCGGCGAGCACAAGGATGCCGATAAGAATCACGTATGCGATTACGGCTGTCAGGTGACGATGGGTACTTGCGCGGACGGCAATAAGGATCACGCGTGTGACTACGGCTGTGACAAGTACTTCGGTGAGCACGTAGATGCCGATAAGAATCACGTATGTGACTATGGTTGTCAGGTGACGATGGGCACTTGCGCGGATGCCGATAAGGATCACGATTGTGACTACGGCTGTGACAAGAACTTTGGCGAGCACAAGGACAACGACAAGGATCACAACTGTGAGTATTGTGACGCTGTTCTGAGCGATTGCACAGATACCGATAAGGATCACAAGTGTGACATCTGCGGAACCGTGACCAGCTCCTGCGAGGATTCGATCAATGAACACATCTGTGATATTTGCGGAAGAAAGCTGAATGCTTGCGTGGACGGAAACAAGGATCACGAGTGCGATTATGACGGTTGCACCAATGATACGCTTGGTGTACATGCGGATCCCAACCACGATCACAAGTGCGATTACTGCGGAGGCGTGATGAGCGCTTGCGCGGAAGGCAACGTCATTGACCACAAGTGCGATTACTGTGGCAAGGGCTCGCTTGGCGGTGCACACGCAGAAGGCTCTGTCATCGACCACAAGTGTGACTACTGTGGCAAGGGCTCGTTCGGCATTCATGCTGAAGGCGACGTGATCGACCACAAGTGTGACTACTGCGGAGACGTGATGAGCGCTTGCGTGGACAACGACAAGAATCACGTATGCGACGTTTGCGGTGTTGCTCTTGACGAGTGCGTCGATGAGAACAAGGACAACGTATGCGACGTATGTGGTGAGGCGATCGAGGAGGATAAGACGGCAATTCTGATCCTTCTGATGCTTCTGATTGTTCTGATGGTGGTATTCTGCACCGGAACAATGTATTGCCTGGTTCATCCCAAGAAGACTTCTCGCGCAGTAAGACGCGCAACGAATCCTGTCGCGACGGTTGCAAAGAAGACGGTCGCACCTGCTCCTGTGGTAGTTCTCAAGGCTGAGGCAACGGCTCCCGTAGCTGAGGTCAAGGTTGAGACCGCTGTAGAGGTATCCGAGGAAGAAGTCGTACTTCCCGAGGCGGATGCAAAAGCAGAGGAGGCTGTAGCGGTAGAAGATACTGCTGCTGCCGAGATCGCTCCGGCTACCGAAGAAAAGGTGCCTGTAGCGAAGGTCAAGAAGGGCGCTAAGGCCAAGAAGCTTGTCAAGATTGCAAAGAAGGGCGCTCCCGTAGCGTTTTCCGCCTTTGTCGCAGCGATCACGGCCGTTGTGCTGTACAAGGCTGCAAAGAAGAAGCAGAAGAGCAAGATCATTGAAATGATCATAAAGTTCTTCCGTTAATTCTCTGAACCCAAAAATGGGGTTGAGGGAAATGCGCGCTTGCATTTCCCTCAACCCCCACGATTTTTGATATGGAACAAAATATTTTGCAATCGCTTGGAACGTTTTTGTTGATTCTATTGACGGTTTGCAAAAGAACGTATAGAATGAATCACCATTGGAATTATGAGAAAAGAGACTGAGAATATGTCGGATACGCGAACCAATACCTATGCCGCCAGGCTTTCAAAATTGATTCAGGCCGAGACGGTGTCCTCTGATGCCAAGGGGGACAGAACAAAATTTTACCGTTTTCACGATTTGCTTCGGGAGACGTTCCCGAGGCTCTTTGCCGTTTGCGAATTTGAGGATTTTAATGGAAGTATCCTCATGCGATGGAGAGGAGAATCGGATGAATTGCCCGTGATGCTGATGAATCACCACGACGTGGTGGAGGCTCCGGGTGAATGGAGATATCCGCCTTTTTCGGGGAAAATCGCAGAGGGTAGAGTCTGGGGGCGCGGAACGCTGGACAACAAGGGCGGCCTGTGGGCAATGCTGCAGGCAGCCGAGGAATTGGCTGAAGACGGCTATATTCCGCGGCGTGACGTGTACTTCGTTTCCACCTGTATGGAGGAATGTGACGGATCGGGTGCGGATAGCATTTCAAAGGCCTTGGTGGCGCGTGGGATTCGATTCTCCATGGTGCTGGACGAGGGTGGTATGATCCTGCAGAACCCCATTGGAGGAGCGAACGGAACCTATGCCATGGTCGGCCTTGGAGAAAAGGGATGCGTGGATCTTAAGTTTATTGCTCGTTCTGCGGGCGGTCACGCTTCCACCCCCGAGAAAGATACGCCTTTGGTAAGACTGGGCAAGTTTATGGCGGAGGTGGATCGGGGAAAGATTTTTGAAACCAAGCTTTCTCCCACGGTCTGTGCCATGTTCTCGGAGATCTCGAAATCCATGCGCGGGTATATGAAGCTGGTGCTGGGACACCCCAGGCTGTTTTCTCCCATTCTGACCCGTGTGATTCCACAGGTTTCCAACGCTGCGGCGGCAATGCTGAAGACGACGGTTGCTTTTACGATGGCGTCCGGATCTGAGGGCGCAAACGTGTTGCCTCAGGAGGCGTGGGTCATGGGAAATATGAGATATTCCCACCATCAGGGAGGAAAGGCGAGCATTGATGCCATTGCGCGCGTGGCTGAAAAATATAACATTGAAACGGTCGTGCTGGATCCCGGTGTGGATTCTCCCTTGTCCGACTATCAAAGCGAGGCGTTTGCCCTTGTGGAGAGAGCGGTTGCAAAGGTATTCCCGGGCGTGAGGACGTCTCCCTACGTTATGACGGGTGCGAGTGACTGCAGATATATGAGTCGCGTCAGCGAAAACTGTCTGCGCTTTGCTCCCTTTCTAATCGACGGCAAGCAGATGGAGAGCATTCATGGAATCAATGAGAACGTGGAGCTTTCCGCTTTGGCGCCTGCCGTGGATTTCTACCGTTACGTGATCAAGGAGGTTTGAAATGTCGGATAAAAAAGAAAAGGGATTGAACATAGGGGTTCGGTCCTTTGTGACTGCGATCCTTGTGATTTTTGCTTTGATGATCGCGACCTACGTATTGACCTTGGTGCTGCCCTCCGGCTCCTATGCTCGCATCGAGGATGCGAATGGGAATATGGTCGTGGATACCGAGGGAGGGTTCTCCTATACCGAGGGCGGCATTCCGTTTTGGAAATGGTTGCTTTCTCCCGTTTTGGTGCTTGGCGCGACAGGAAACGGCGCGTTGATCGCCGTGATCGCATTTTTGCTGGTTATCGGAGGCGTGTTCAACAGTCTCGACCGTTGCGGTCTTATTCGGTATATGTTGAACCGACTGGCACATCGCTTTGGCGGCGTGCGCTATCGCTTGATGGCGATCGTTACCTTGTTTTTTATGGCGCTTGGCTCTTTGGTTGGCTCCTTTGAGGAATGCGTTCCGTTGGTTCCCATTGTCGTGGCGCTTGCGATCAGTCTTGGTTGGGATGCGCTGGTGGGGGTCGGAATGAGCCTTTTGGCGGTTGGCTGTGGATTTGCCGCAGGCGTGTTCAACCCCTTTACGGTTGGCGTTGCGCAGCAGCTTGCAGGACTTTCGATGTTCTCGGGGGCATGGATGCGCGCGCTTTCCTTTGCCGCGATTTACGGCTTGCTGATTGCGTTTCTGATGCTCTATGCAAAGAAAATCGAAAAACCTGTGGAAAAGAGTGACGATGGCGAGGCGTTTGTTGCAGACGCCCGTATGGATCGCTCGATGACCTGCTTTGTGTCAATTCTTGGCGTGGGGATTGCGGTCATTCTTTGCTCGGGATTCATTCCTGCGTTGCAGGATTACACCATGATCATCGTGGCAGTGATGTTTTTGATTGCGGGAATCGTTTCTGCGGTGATTGCCGGTATGAGCGGAAAGCTGCTTGCAAAAACCTCGCTTGACGGCGTGGTCGGAATCTTTCCTGCCGTGATTATGATCCTAATGGCGTCCTCCATCAAATTTACCTTGGAGGAGGCAGGCGTGCTTGACACCATTCTGCACGGGGCGGTCAATCTGGCAGAGCTGTTACCCTCTTGGACCGTGATCTTGTTCGTTTACCTGATCGTGCTTGTGATGAACTTCTTTATTCCGTCGGGATCTGCCAAGGCGTTTATGCTCATTCCCTTGATCGTTCCCATGGCGCAGATCTTTGGCATTTCAACGCAGCTGTGCATCGTGGCGTTTGCCTTTGGCGACGGTTTTTCCAACGTTCTCTATCCCACGAATCCCGCGCTCCTGATCAGTCTCGGACTTGCGGACGTGAGCTACGGGGACTGGTTCAAATGGAGCTGGAAGTTCCAAATTCTTAATTTGATTCTTACGAGCGGCTTGCTCCTGTTCGGGCTTGCCGTTGGGTACTGACTCCATCAAAAAAGCGGCAAGTCGGATCGTAGCCATGTCGTTCTGT
>JAZSBE010000016.1:0-2382 GCA_045602215.1 Eubacteriales bacterium
CGTGCGCCCTCCTTTGTTTGTGCGCGGGAAATCACAAATTTACATTGTAGGGGCGACCAAACATCACGCAGAGCGTGGCGGTCGCCCCTACGGGGCTTTTTTATGCCATCACCCCCACCCAAAAAAGAATTTCCCAAGGCACCCGTCCGTTTTCGGCACGGGAGCCTTGGGAAAGTTCTTTGGAGAGGTGGGCTTGGGAGGGGAGGGGTTTCTTTCAAGAAACCCCTCCCCTCCCAAGGTCTTTCTCTACGAAAACCTTTGTCTGTCAGGATCACCGAGAGAGGCGGTGAAGCGGAGGTGATTTTCCTGCATTTCGGCGCGGGCGGCGGCGTCCTCGACGGCGTCACCGAGACCGAAGCTGATGGCGATGGCGGTGTTGACGCGATCCATCATCACCGTGTCGAGATGCCCCATTTTTTCCTTGAGACGGCGTTTGTCAATGGTGCGGATCTGCTCGAGTAGGATCACCGAATCCTTTTGAAGCCCAACCTTTTCGGCGTAGACGTCAATGTGGGTGGGAAGGTGAGTCTTGCTCATGCGGGAAGTAATGGCGGCGGCGATCACGGTGGGGCTGTATTTGTTTCCAATGTCGTTTTGAATGATGAGGACGGGGCGGAGTCCCCCCTGCTCGGAGCCCACCACGGGACTCAGATCGGCGTAATAAATATCTCCCCGTCGGACGATCGGATTCATATGCGGCGTTTCCTTTCTTTTGATTTCGGGCTTGCAGTCCTATTGTTCCCGTCACCGCCCGCCTCTTAAACACGGGACAGAAGTTTTCTTTGGAGGAAGTTTTTCCCGATGGGGCGGTCTACTCACAGAATATGCCGAGGGGAGGGGAGAGGTTCGCGAGAGGGGTCGATTGCCGTCAAGGAAAAGAAAAAAACAAGAAAAAACGCCGATACGCTTTACATCATGCGCCTTTTGTGGTAAACTAATGAGGTAAGGAAAAAGAAAAAAGGAAGACCGCGAGATCTTCCTTTTGTAAGAGTTATACCAGAGAGTCGGGAAGCTTTTTGCCGCCCAGCAGATGGAAATGCAGGTGACGGACGCTTTGGCAGCCGTCCTCGCCGCAGTTGTTGATGATGCGGTAGCCGTTCGTAAGCCCCTCGGACGCCGCGATCTTGGGGATCGCTTCAAAGATCTTGGCAACGAGATGACTGTTCGAGCCGTCGATCTTGTCGGCGCAGCAGATGTGCGTTTTGGGAACGATCAGAACGTGGACGGGGGCAAGAGGCTGAATGTCGCGGAAGGCGTAGACCCATTCGTCCTCGTAAACGCGAGCGGAGGGGATTTCCCCTGCGATGATTTTACAAAAAATACAATCCATTGGATAGAGACTCCTTTCCGCCGAGTGTCTCGGCTAACAAGTACAGTATATCCCAAAAACGACGGCTTGTCAACGGGTTTTGGGAATTTTGCGAGGTGAAGCATATGATGTGGCAGGGCAAAGAGATCCGCGAGCTTTGGGACTATCTGAAAAGCTCGGGGCGCACCGTGGTGCTCTACGGTATGGGCAACGGTGCCGACAAGATCATAGAGGTTTGCGCGAGGAAGGGGATCTCGGTGCAGGCGGTCTTTGCCAGCGACGGATTCGTGCGCGGACAGATCTTTCACGGCGAGCGCGTGCTGTCATGGAGCGAGGTGAAAGCCGAGTACGGGGTGGAAAATCTCACCGTGCTCCTCTCCTTTGCGACCTCGCGCCCCGAGGTGCTACAGAATATCGAGCGGATCGCTGCGGAGGCAGAGTTGCTCGCGCCAGACGTCCCCGTGTTTGGAAACACCCTCTTTGACGGCGCGTTTTTCGAAGCCCACCGAGAGGATCTGGAGGCGGCGCGCGAGATGCTTTCCGACGAGGAATCAAAGCGCATCTTTGACCTTGTGATCGAATACAAGCTCTCGGGCGACATCCGCCCCCTGCTTATGGCGCGGAGTGATCCTGACGAGGTGATGGAAACCCTCGTGCGCCCCGCGACGCTATCTGCGACGGCAGATCTCGGCGCGTACAACGGCGACACCGTGCGCGAGCTGTTGTCCTACGGCGCGCGCCCGCAGAAGATTTATGCTATGGAGCCAGACGTCCGCAATTTCCGCAAGCTCTCGGAATACGCGGCGGGGGAGGATCGCACGAAGGTGATCCCCGTCCGCGCGGCGGCGTGGAGCCGTGAGGAGACCTTGATCTTTGACGCCAGCGGCAACCGCAACGCCTCGGCAGGGCAGAACCGTTCTGCCGCTTTAGAGGGGCGTCCCATAAAGACGGTGGAGCTGCCCGCGCTGCCTTTGGACGCCGTTCTGTCAGGGGAGTCGGTGGATTACGTCAAGTACGACGTGGAGGGCTCGGAGCAGGAAGCGCTGACGGGCTCGCGCGAGACGATCGCGCGT
>JAZSBE010000017.1:0-13959 GCA_045602215.1 Eubacteriales bacterium
TATCGGTGAGGACGGCAGACTGTATGCCATCAACCCCGAAAACGGCTTCTTCGGCGTTGCACCCGGTACCAACGAAAACTCCAACCCCAACGCGCTGCTGACCACCAAGGAAGGCTGTATCTTCACCAACGTCTGCCACGACCACGACAACAACACCGTCTGGTGGGAAGGTCTGGACAACAATCCTCCCAAGAACGCGCTCAACTGGAGAGGCGAGAAGTGGGATGTTTCCATGTACAACAAGGCAGCCAAGGTGAACACCTCCGGTGCACACCCCAACTCCAGATTTACTGCAATGGCAGAGAACTGCCCCTGCATTTCCTCCGAGTTCAATAGCCTCAAGGGCGTTCCGCTGACTGCGATCATCTTCGGTGGCAGACGTGCAAAGACCGCTCCCCTGGTATATGAATCCCGCAACTGGCAGCACGGTACCTTCGTTGGTTCCATCATGGCTTCCGAGACCACCGCAGCAGCTGCAGGTGCAGTTGGCGTGGTTCGCCGTGACCCCATGGCAATGCGTCCCTTCGTTGGATACGATATGGGTGACTACTTTGCTCACTGGCTGAACATGGGCAAGAAGATCCCCAACGCTCCTAAGATCTTCCACGTTAACTGGTTCCGCACCGATGCGGAAGGCCACTTCATCTGGCCCGGATTCGGCGACAACATGAGAGTTCTCATGTGGATCCTTGCTCGCTGCGCTGGCGAGGTTGACGCTGTTGAGACTCCCATCGGATTTGTTCCGAAGGCAGAGGACATCAACATCGAGGGTCTGGACGGAATCACCATCGACACCATCCGCGAGCTTCTCTCCATCGACAACGAGAGCTGGCTGGAGGACGTTGAGAACATCAAGGCGTTCTACAAACAGGTTGGCGATCGCGTTCCCGCAGAGCTCTACGACGAGCTTGCAATTCTCGAGGCAAACCTCAAGAAGTAAGATCACATATCAAACGGCTCGACTGCAGATGCAGCCGAGCCGTTTTACTTTTCTGTAAAATATACCCTTTTGTATTGATTTTTGGCACAAAATATGATACAATGGATGTAAAAGGATCATTTTCTCTGTGAGGTGGTAAGTATGTTTTCAGAATGGAGCGAAGGATGGGCGGAATTTAAGAAAAGCCGATCATATCCCTATATTCGTACGATCGTAAGAACGGGGCTGATGTACCTCATCTTTTCCCTGATGCTCTCGGTAACGCTCATTGAACTCAGATATACGTTCGTCGATGGACCATCGGAATATTTCAACAATGCCGCAACACCGGTTTTGCTGTGTTGTGAGTTGATTTTGACCTTTCTGATCCTGAACACCGTTCTTTTGACCTTTTCTATGTTTTCGCGAAGCGAACGAATCGCCTTTCTGGAAAGCACCACGGAGGATTACAACAAAAAAGAGGAACGAAAAAAACTGCTCCGATCTCCTTATTTTTTCACCGAAACCATTGTCCTGATCTGCTTGTTGTTTTTGACCCCCTGCAGTGATACGGTGGAATCGATCTTCACGCTATGGCTTGGCAAGGGCGTTCTCCATCCTGCCCTTATTCGACTGATTCAAGGATGTTTCTTCGGAATCCCTGCGTTTTTCATCAATCTTTACGGACACATGGACGCGCGCGCCTATTGGCTGGAGCTTCCCGCTCGGCTTGCCAAGAACAGCCTCTGGAAATCCATGAGCGTAAAGAAAAAGCAGTCCTACAGCTACTTCCGCATGGCACTTCGTTTGGTCATGTATGCGATCATCTACATCTTTGCAGGTATGCTTCTCCCCTCGTTGTTGGTGGCCTTTGCCAGTGTTGTCGCCGTGTTGATCCTCGTTTTTGCATCGGTAGGCGTGTTGACTGTGATCGGCCTGATCCTGTCCTTCAACTACCTCGGCGCGCTTTCAAAACGTCGGAAATTCTATAAAAACCTCAAAAAGCTGTGTGAGGAAAACGGATTTGAGCTCCGAGAGCTCAACCATCCCTATCTCTCTGTTTTTCGGGAAACCGACGGCTATACCTTTTCTCTGTACGCGCACGGACAGACCTACTATGCCCGTGTGATCTCCTGCATCAACCGAGGGAATTACATGATCTTTGATACAAAAGGAATGTTTAAAAGGGTCAAGCTTTTTCGCATTCCCTTCCCCCGTCTGGGCACTCCTCAACAGGGCGTCGCACGCGGAAGATTCGTACAAGGAATCGACCGAGGAACGGGCGATGACCGTGAATTGTTCCGTGTTTCCTCGGAGGTGGACTACACCTTTGAGGCACCGGGCAAAAAGCTTTTGATCCTGAACCCTCCCGCGAAATTCGTAAAAATTTCGCATCAAGGATTAGCAAAGGACGCCGACAACGGAGACCACGTTGGAGAATACACGATTTATTCTTCGGCTTCCTTTCTCCGCACACTGGATCGGAACGCGATCCAATAACCCCCCAAAAAGAACTGCAATTACCGAGTGAGGTGGAAATCATGTGCTCTGAATCGAAACAATTCAAAATAAGCCATTGCTATCCCTATGTGCGCGCCGTGGCAAAAACCGCTCTAATGTATTTGATCTATGTTTTCATGCATTTCACAGCCCAAATCCAACTGGAACCTGTATTTTTCGAACACCAAGGCACCGCTCTTTATCTGGGAATCCTGATACTTGAAAACATCCTGGAATTGATCCTGTCCTTTTTGATTCTGAACACCGTGCTTCTGACCTTTTCCATCTACTCCAAAAAGGATCGAATCGCCTTTTTGGAGAATAGAACGGAAGGATACAACCCACAAACAGAGCGCAAGAATCTGCTCCACGCTCCCCACTTTTTGACCGAAACCATTACATTGATCGCGCTGATGTTCCTTGTCCCCGCCGCCGATAACATCACAGTACTATTGTCCATGTTACCGGGAGTAGGCATCCCGCATCCCCTTATGATCCGACTGACTCACGGATGCCTCTGCGGAATCTGTGCCTTTTTCATCAATATTCATGCGCACACCAATGCACAAATCCGCTGGTTAACTCCGCCCGATCAGGCATCCAAGAAAACCATTTGGAAACCGATCCGCGACAAACAAGACAAGGCCTACAGTTACGTTCGCATGGCATTGCGATTGGTGTGCTATTACTTGATTTATTCAGCTGCTGCAGTCGCAATCCCTACTTTTGTTTTCTATATCAAGAGCACGATCATGATTTTGTTTCTGCTCATTGCCCCTGTAACAGTCGTCGTACTGTTCGAACTCATTCTAGCACTCAACTATCTCCATGCATTGAAAAAAAGGCACGATTTTTTTAATGAATTAAAAAAAATTTGCAAGCAGGACAATTTCGAAATCCGAGAAATCAACACCCCCTACCTCTCCATCTTTCGTGAGACTGAAAACTACACGTTTTCAGTATGCGCCAACGGCACAACATACTATTGCCGTGTTATTTCCTGTATCAACCGCGGAAAGCCCATGATCTTTGACGAAAAAGGTATTTTAAGGAGAGTAAAGATCTTTCGAATGATCTCTGAGGTGGATTACACCTTTGAGGCTCCGGGCAAAAAACTTTTGATCCTGAACCCTCCCGCAAAATTCGTTAAAATCTCGATTCAAGGAAAATTAAGAGACGCTGACAACGGCGACCGCGTGGGAGAGTACACCATTTACTCCTCTGGTTCCTTCCTGCGTTCTTTGGATCGGAATGCGATCCAATAAATAAAAAAACTGCAATCACCGAAATTCGATGATTGCAGTTTTCTTTTTATTCTGCCTTGAGATTGAGTCTCTCAATGATCTTCTGCGCCGCTCCATCCATATAATCGTTCTCCATAAGCTCGATCATACCTCTGTCAACGAGTGCGGAGAGCTTGGGATCCATGGGGATACGCGCCAGGAGATCGTAACCGAACTTCTCGGCAACCTCCTCGATGTGGCTCTCGCCAAAAACCTTGATCTCCTTGCCGCAATCGGGGCACTTGACGTAGCTCATGTTCTCCACCAGTCCCAACACGGGAATATTCATCATGGAAGCCATGTTTGCCGCCTTGCTCACGATCATGGAAACCAGCTCCTGCGGGCTGGAAACGATCACGATGCCGTCAAGAGGCATAGTCTGGAATACCGTCAGCGGCACGTCGCCGGTACCGGGAGGACAGTCTACCAAAAGAACGTCAACATCCCAGATGGTGTCCTTCCAGAACTGCTGAACCGTGCCCGAAATGATGGATCCTCTCCACACAACGGGGCGCGTCTCGTCCCCGAGGAGCAGGTTGACCGAAATGAGGTCAATGCCCGTGGTGGACTTGGGGGGGATCATGCCGTTATCGTCGCCGTAGACCTCCACGTTCTTCATACCGAACGCCTTCGGAATAGAGGGACCCGTAATATCCGCGTCAAGAATACCGACCTTGTAGCCCTCGCGCGAGAGCAATACCGCCAGCATCGTGGTCACAAGAGACTTTCCAACGCCGCCCTTTCCGCTCATCACGCCAACCACGTGTCCCACGCGGCTGAGGGGATTTGCGGGAACCAGCAGGCTCTCGGGCTTTCGAGAGGAGCAGTTCGAGGAACAGCTGGAGCAATCGTGTGTACATCCTTCTGCCATTTTTATCACCTGATTTTCAAAGAAAATTTCCTTTCGTTCATAATCCAAATTACCGATACTTATTATACACCACGCCATGAAAAAATGCAAGCATTTTGGATTTTTTTTGAGATTTTTTCTGTTTTTGTCGCAAAACCTCCTTTTTTTCTGTTTTTTTAAGAAAGATTTGAAAAATCCTCTTGAAATTCTTCAGATTTTGTTTATAATAGTATTTGTGGAAATATGCGTTTTCAGAAATGGAGGATTACAATCATATGAGCACAAAGCTGAACAAACTGAACAACTTTTCCGGTGTAACGGGCCCTGTTCTGACCATCGTTATGGACGGTGTGGGACTGGCAGGCGACACCGTTTCCAACGCCGTAAAAACGGCTTACACCCCCAACCTCGACCGCCTCATGGCAAACTACCCCATGGTAGCTCTCAAGGCGCACGGAACGGCAGTCGGACTTCCCTCCGACGACGATATGGGTAACAGCGAGGTCGGACACAACGCGCTTGGCGCAGGTCAGGTATTTGCACAAGGCGCAAAGCTGGTTTCCAACTCCATCGAGTCGGGCAAGATGTTCGCATCTGCGACCTGGCAGGAGCTGATCGGCGGCGTAAAGGCAAACAACTCTACCCTTCACTTCCTCGGCCTCTTCTCGGACGGAAACGTTCACTCTCACATTGACCACCTCAAGGCAATGCTGGTGCAGGCGAAGAAGGAAGGCGTTCACACCGTTCGCGTTCACATTCTGATCGACGGCCGTGACGTTGGCGAGACCTCCGCTTTAGAATATATCAATCCCTTTGAGGACTTTATCGCGGATCTGCGCGACGCGGACTTTGACGTGATGATCGCGTCGGGCGGCGGACGTATGCAAATCACGATGGACAGATACGAAGCAAACTGGGCAATGGTTGAGGCAGGCTGGAAGACCCACGTGCTTGGCGAGGGCAGACAGTTTGCAAGCGCTGCCGAGGCGGTACAGACCTACCGCGACGAGCTGCACGTCATCGACCAGGATCTCCCCGCGTTCGTCATTGCCAAGGACGGCAAGCCCGTCGGAACGGTTGAGGACGGCGACAGCGTGATCTTCTTCAACTTCCGCGGCGACCGCTCCATTGAGATCTCCAAGACCTTTGACGCCGCTGAAGGCGAGTTTGACAAGTTTGATCGCGTTCGTGTTCCCAAGGTTCTCTATGCAGGAATGCTGGAGTATGACGGCGACCTGCACATTCCGTCGAAGTATCTGGTATCTCCTCCCGAGATCACCAACACCATGGGCGAGTATCTTGCCGCTGCAAAGGTTCCGGTCCTCGCGATCTCCGAGACGCAGAAATACGGTCACGTGACCTACTTCTGGAACGGAAACAAGTCGGGTAAGTTTGACGACGAGCTGGAGACCTACATTGAGATCCCCTCCGACGTCGTTCCCTTCGAGCAGAGACCCTGGATGAAGTGCGCGGAGATCACCGACACTCTTATCGATTGCCTGCGCTCCGGCAAGTTCAAGTGCCTGCGCGTGAACTTCCCCAACGGCGACATGGTGGGTCACACCGGCTCTCTCGCCGCAACCCGTTGCTCCATGGAGGCACTTGACCTCCAGCTTGGCAGAATCCTGCCAGTCATCGATGAGCTGGGCGGCGTTGCTGTCATCACCGCAGACCACGGAAACGCGGACGAGATGTTTGAGATGGACAAGAAGGGGCAGCCCAAGGTTGACAAGGACGGCAAGATGAAGTCCAAGACCAGCCACACCCTCAACCCCGTTCCCTGCATCATCTACGACAACACCGATGCAAAGAACGCATACACGGTCAAGGCAGACGAGGGCGCGTTCGGCCTCTCCAACGTAGCCGCTACCGTGATCAATCTGCTTGGTTACGAGGCACCCGAGATGTGGGATGCTTCCATCATCGACGTAAAATAAGACTTGATACGCGCAAGGGGGAAACGGGCAATCCGCCTCCCCCTTGTTCGGTTATCTGAAAGGAATTTGATTATGGCAACAGAACTTGAGGCGCTTCGCGCGCGGTGCGAGGACTGTCACAATTGCCCCTTGGGCGACACCCGAACCAATCTGGTATTCGGTGTAGGAAATCCGAATGCCGATCTGATGTTCGTGGGAGAAGCCCCGGGCGAGCAGGAGGATCTGTCCGGCACGCCCTTCGTTGGCAGAGCCGGTCAGCTGCTTGACAAATACCTCTATGCGGTTGACATTGCAAGAGAGGACGTTTACATCGCAAACATTCTCAAATGCCGTCCTCCCAAGAATCGCGATCCCCTCCCCGCCGAGGAGGACGCCTGCATCGGATATCTGCGAGAGCAGGTCAAGATCATCCGTCCCAAGGTCATCGTCTGTCTTGGCAGAATTGCGGCAATGAGGCTCATCAAGCCCGACTTCAAGATTTCCCAGGAGCACGGACAATGGTTTGAAAAGGGCAATTTCCTCATGACTGCGGTCTTCCATCCTGCGGCGCTTCTGCGTGATCCGCGCAGAAAAGAGGATATGCTGGAGGATATGAAGCGCATCAAGGCAAAGCTTGACGAACTGGCGGAGAAAGAGAATCTATGAACTTTACAGCACTCCTGAATATCATCATTACCCTGTTTTTGCTCATGATCTGCGGCTATATCTGCCGCAAGCTTGGGATCATTGACAACACCGCATCCAAAAATCTCTCCAAGCTCATCATCACCGTCGGTCAGCCGATGATGATCATCGGCGCGCTCAACAACGCCACCTTTACGCCCGAGAATCTCAAGATCGCGCTCTGGGCGGCGCTGATCGGCGTGGGAATGCACGTTCTCATGGGATTGGTCGCATTTTTGCTCTATCGCAAGGGCAAGAACGTCAACCATGCAAAGCTCATGGAGTTTGGCATCGTCTTCACCAACTGCGGATTTTTGGGATTCCCGATTTTGGATTCCATCTACGGCGGCAACATCGGAAGCTTTATGGGAGCTTTCTATCTGATCTCCTTCAACGTCTTCCTCTGGACCTGGGGAATCGTCATCCTGGCGCGTGAGCGTGAGGACATCAAGCTCACTCCGAAGAAAGCACTTCTCAACTACGGAACCGTTCCCTGCGCCATCGGAATTGCCGTCTATCTGCTCAAGTTTGTTTTCCAGATTCCTCAACCCATCGGGAACTTCTTCAACTATCTTGGCGGCTTGTGTACTCCGATCTCGGTGCTGATCACCGGTGGTCTTCTTGCCACCATCTCGCTCAAGGAGATGTTCAAGAACAAATCTCTGTACGTCTTCTCCTTCCTGAAGCTTTTGGTGATTCCCGCTGCGATTTGCGTGATCGCCAAGCTCATCGGACTGAGCGACACCTATATCATCCTCTGCACCGTCATGGCGGGACTGCCCTGCGCGTCCACCGTCACCATGCTCGCAGAGCTGCACGACATCGAGCCGGGATACGCCTCCCAGACGGTGGGAATCACTTCCCTTCTGACAACGGCAACACTCCCCTGCGTGGTACTGTTTGCCAACTGGGTCATCTCCCTTTAATCGAGAAAAGGACACCGATTAAATATCGGTGTCCTTTGTTTTTTCACTTCCGTATTCACTTTTGTTAGAGATTCCCCGCAGATAGGCAAAGGTCGCCCGCTCTCCGTCTCTCTCAAGGCGACGAAGCCAATCCTCCAAGAGATCTGCCGTATCGGCGTGCATCTTGGCGCGCGCGTTTCCGCGAAGATAATAGGACAAGGGATGCGCGTCGGTGTAAGCCTCTCCCTGATAGATCTTGCTTGCCGCCACGCGGTCGCAAAACATCTCCTTGACGTAGCGCATGGGCATTCGGACGGGCTCGTACATTTTGGTCTTGGTGTTCAGATCATTCCAGTATTCAAAGTGGTGGCGGTTTCTGCCCTTGTGGTGAAGCCACGCCTCGGAGTATCCGAACAGCTCGCGCTCCCGCTCGTTGGGACTGCGCGTACCCTGATAGTATTTTGCCCCTCTGAAAAACTCAACAGGGCCGTATTTTGACAGATCGTGAAGCAATCCCTGCCCGCCGATCCCTGCCTTGAAGCAATGGCGGATCACGCAGTGGCGGTGCTTTGTGATGGTGTAAAAATGCTTGAATGGGTGTGGCATCTCTGCTCTCTTGCCTTTCAACTGAATTCCCGTTTATTATAACACGATCCGCCAAAATTGTCAAGCAGATCGCGAAAAGAGGCATTGCGCTTTCGCGCGATGCCTCCATCCTTCAAAGCAGAATACAGATCAGTCCGTTGCTACCCTCGTTGATGATACGCTCCAGCGTCTGCGAGAGCTTTTGACGGGATTCCTCGGGCATATGGTCAAGCTTGCTGTGAAGCCCCTCGTTGATGAGCTCGTAGAGCGTTTTGCCAAACATATTGGACTCCCAGATGCTACGGGGGTCTGCCTCAAATTCCTTGAGCATATAGCGCACCAGATCCTCCGATTGCTGCTCGGTTCCCACCATAGGGTTGATTTCGGTCTCGATGTTGGCGCGGATCATATGCACCGACTGCGCCGCCGCGCGGAGCTTGACGCCGTATCCGCCCGACTGCTTGACGATCTGCGGCTCCTCGAGGTGGAGATCCTCCACGTCGGGCATCACGATCCCGTACCCCGTCTCGTTGACCTGCGCCAGTGCCTCTGCCACCTTGTCGTATTGCTCCTTGGTCGCGGAAAGGTCTCGCAAAAGCGCGATCAGCTCACGCTCACCCGCGACCTCAAGCCCCGTCAATTCGCTGATGACGCTGTAATAAAGCCCCGGCTCCATACCAACCGAGATCTGCGCCTTGCCCGTACCCAAGTTGATTTCATCGATCTGAACGGTGGAGACGTATTCGTTCTCCTTCATCCCCTCAAAGCACGCCTTGATGTCTCCCATACGGCGTACGCCCTCGGCGCAAGCGCAAAGGCTTTGGCGCAGGGACACGCTGATGCGGTGGCTGTCATCAAGGGCAGTGGTCCACTCGGGCAGGCGAAGTGACACCTCGGCAACCGGAAACTCCTCCAGAACCAACCCCAAAATGTGGCGAATATCCTCGGCATCCAGATCCAGACAACTGATCAGCGCAACGGGTACGCCGTATTTCTCCTCCAATTCGTAGGCAAGAGAGGTCGCCGCCTCGGAAGAGGGGCGGGCAGAGTTGAGAATGACCGCAAAGGGCTTGCCAAGCTCCTTGAGTTCCCCAACGATGCGTTCCTCCGCTTCAATATAAGAATCACGCGGGATCTCCCCGATGCTGCCGTCCGTGGTGATCAGCATTCCGATGGTGGAATGCTCTGCAATCACCTTTCTAGTTCCCATTTCCGCCGCCTGCACGAAGGGCATCGGCTCCTCCTGCCATGGCGTGCGAACCATTCTCGGCTGACCGTTCTCCTCCGCGCCCATTGCCTCCGGGATCAGATATCCCACGCAATCAATCATACGAACGCGCATCTGCGCGTTGTTGTCAAGCACGACGGGAACCGCCTCCTCGGGAATAAACTTTGGCTCGGTGGTCATCACCGTTTTCCCCGCCGCCGACTGGGGCAATTCGTCTCGGGCGCGATCGCGGGAATAGCCCTCCCCGATGTTCGGCAGCACCACAGACTCCATAAATTTTTTAATGAACGTTGATTTTCCGCTTCGAACCGGTCCTACCACGCCAACGTAGATATCACCGCCTGTCCGTTCGGCAATATCCTTGTAAATTGAATATTCAGGCATCTCAAAACCTCCCATAAATTCCTCAAGGCTCACAACCGCCTCATAGCGACTTCCTTGAATGATGTTTGGTAATGTATATGGGAGATCGCCTTTCTTTAGAACCGCCGCGTCAAATTGCGTTGATCGGTCGATCTTGATATATTATTTTTGAAAAAAAGACAAAAAAGCATTGACATTATTTTTTATATGGTGTAAAATATGTATAACCTCCATTAAGATTCACCGTTTTCAAAGAAATGCCACGATATGGCGATTTTTATTGGAAATTTATTTACCAGATCATCATTCCCAACCGTGCAGGAGGAATCTATGACTCCATTTGAAAAAGCAAAAAGAATATGGTTCGCGCCGAGCGAGCAGCCGAATCAATACGCGGCTTTTCGCACGCGATTCCATTTGGAAAGCGCGCCTTCGAAGGCGATCCTGCGGATCCGCGCGGACAATCGCTATTCTCTCACGCTGAACGGCGAATGGATCCCCGCGCAGCAATACTCCGATTACGATTTTTTTCCCGTATATGATGAGATCGCGCTTTCCTCCTCCCTCTTTTGCGTTGGGGAAAACACCCTCGACATTCTGGGCTATTGCCAAAACGAGACCAGCGCGATCTACCGACGCGGCGAGCCCTCCCTGATCTTTGAGCTCTCGGTGGACGGTAACATCCAAGCCTTCAGCGGCGAGGATACGCTCGCCACAACGAGCACGGGCTTTCAAAGCGGCGTCATGACAAAGATAACCACACAGCTCGGATATTCCTTCCGATACGATCCGCAACACGCGCAAGCGCCTACATACGAACGCGCGACGGTTTTGCCCGATCGAGAGATGAACTACCGTCCGCGTCCCATTCCCCAGCTTACCGTTGGAGATCCGATCCCTGCAAGGATCACCGCGCAGGGCGTGTTCCTTAAATCGGGGCAATCGGAAAGCGGCAAGGCAATCTCTTCGGATTTTCTTTCCGCGCGAGCCTTCAAGGAAATGAGTGAGGACGCCAATATCCTGCCGAGTGAGAACGGAATCACCCTCACCGCAGAAGAGGGCGACGGTATCTACGCCGTGATCGACCTTGGCGCGGAGAACGCAGGATATCTCCTGTTCGACGTCGCAATTGAAGAGGACTGCCAAATCCTCTGCGGTTACGGCGAGCACCTCGACGATCTGCGCGTGCGTGCCGCCATCGACGGCAGAAATTTTGCCTTTGAGATCAACGCCGCCAAGGGTCGCAACTCCTTGTTCTACCCCATCAAGCGTTTTGGTTGCAGATATCTTCAGATACACGCGGCTTGCAAAAAGATCACGCTTCATTATGTGGGACTTCGCTCGGTTGATTACCCGTATCCCGAGGTAAAGATCCCGAACGGCTTGAATCTGTTGCAAAGGCGGATCTACGACACCGCGATCAGAACCTTAAGGCTCTGCTCCCACGAGCATTACGAGGACACCCCCTGGCGTGAGCAAGGACTCTACGCTATGGATTCGAGAAATCAGATGCTCTTTACCTACGATGCCTTCGGGGAAACGAAGTTCGCCAAAGAAAATCTTCGGCTGATGGCGCAGGGGCAAAAGGAGCACGGACTTCTTGAGCTCTGCTCCCCCTCCGAGCTTGACGACACCATCAACATTCCATGCTTCAGCCTTGTTTGGATCACCGCGTTGCACGAGTATTTCGAGCGCACGCAGGACACCGAATTTATCAAGGAAATGATGCCCTGTGCCGCACGAATCCTTGCATTCTTTGCAGATCTTGCGCGCGAGGACGGGTTAGTCAAAAACCGCAAAGGCTTTTGGAACTTCTATGAGTGGGCGCCCATGATGACGGGAAGAAGCAACGCCTACGATGCCCCGCTCAACGCCTTTTATCTGATGGCACTCCACGCGTACAAACGTTTGGCAGAGGCGATTGGAATGAGCGGCGAGGAGACCGACGCCAAAATCAAGGCGGTCAAGGTTGCCTATAACCAAACCTTCTACTCCGCCGAAAAGCGTGCATACCGTCTGAGTACCTACGAGGATCGGCAAGAGATATACCCCGAGCTGGTACAGGCACTGTCGGTGCTGGCAGGCGTGTGCCGTGATCCCGCGCAAATGCGCGATCTGCTCCGTAGGCTGGCTGACGGAGAGTTCTCCCCGTCGGCAACGCTGAGCCACCGCATTTATTGCTATCAGGCTCTCAATTTACTCCCCGAAATGAAGGAACATATCGTCCGCGACGCCGACGCCAGATGGTTTGAAATGCTGACAAAGGGCGCGACCTCCTTCTGGGAGACCGAGGGGGGCGCTGATGACTTTGATCTTGCGGGCAGTCTTTGCCACGGCTGGTCTGCCGTTCCCATTTGGGTTTATTGGAATTGTCTCTGAGCATTCCGTTATCATTTTTTCAATTATATCACACCTAGAAAAAGGAAGGATAAAACCATGAACAAGCTTTTCACAGTAGCCGTTATCGGCATCGGCGCGCGCGGAAAGGTGTACACCCGTCTGATGAGACGCTCCGCTTCCGACAAATTCAAGATCACACACCTGTGCGAGCGAAACGAGGAACTGCTCCAGAAGATGGGCGACGAGTTTGAGCTTCCCGCGAGCAACCGATTCACCTCCGAGGAAGAGTTTTTCACCAAGAGACTCGCGGATATCCTCGTGATCGCAACGCCCGACGACTGCCACACAAGACAGCTCCTCCGCGCGATGGAACTCGGTTATGACGTTCTCTGCGAAAAGCCTCTGACCGACAAGCAGGAGGATTGTGAGGCGCTCCTTGCGGCGCACAAGAAGTATGGCAACAAGATCCTTGTCTGCCACGTACTGCGCTATGCCAAGGCATACATCAAGCTCAAGGAGATCATTGACAGCGGCGTGATCGGAAAGCTAATGGCGATCGACTGGATCGAGCCTGTCGGATACTGGCACTACGCGCACAGCTACGTACGCGGAAACTGGAGAAACACGCGTGAAGCCGCCCCCATGATCATGGCAAAATGCTGCCACGACATGGATATGATCCAGTACTACGCAGGCGCAAAATGCAAGAGCGTGTCCAGTATTGGAGACCTCTCCTTCTTCAAGCCCGAATGTGCTCCCGAGGGCGCGGCAGAGAGATGCTGCGACTGCTCGCTGAAGAACACCTGCCCCTATAGCGCATACCGCATCTACCTCGACGTCTGGAAGGAAAGAGATTGCCCGCCCAGACAGTGGCCCTGCAGCGTTCTGACGGGTGAGCCTGTGACCGAGGAAAAGATCATTGCAGCGCTCGAGAACGGCCCCTACGGAAGATGCGTGTTCCACTCCGACAACAACGTGGTAGACCATCAGACCGTCCAGATGCAGTTTGAAAACGGCATCACGGCAACGCTCCATATGAACGGCTTCAACCAGCTTGGAGAGAGAAGAATCACCTTGTTCGGAACCTATGGTGAAGTGACTATGAGAGAGCACGAGCTCTTCCTGAGCGTATTCGGAAAGCCCACCGAGGTCATTGATATGACCATCAACGACAGCGGTCTCGGCTACACGCACGGCGGCGGAGACGCAGGTATGATCGCGGCGCTCTACGATATGATTTCTGGAGAATCCGACCTTAAGACCTCCCTTGCCGAATCCATTGAGAGCCATCTGATGGCAATCAAGGCAGAACAGTCTCGCCTCGCAGGCGGAAAGCTGCTGCCCGTACACGAGTAATCCCGTAAAACCAATCGAAAAAGCCCCTCG
>JAZSBE010000018.1:0-20538 GCA_045602215.1 Eubacteriales bacterium
TGAGAGATGATGAGAATGGTTCCCTTGGTGCGCTCGTACATACTGCGGAAGACTTGAATCAGGTTCTGGAAGCTCCACAGGACAATACCCGCCTCGGGCTCGTCAAAGACCGACAGCTTGGTTCCGCGCGCGTTGATCATAGCGATCTCGATGCGCTTGAGCTCTCCGCCCGAGAGGGATCCGTCCACCTCGCGGTTGATATAATTCTTGGCGCAAAGACCGACCTCGGAAAGGTATTCGCACGCCTTTGAAATGGTGATATTCGAGCCTGCCGCCAAGGAGATCAGATCCTTTACCGTAATGCCCTTGAAGCGCACCGGCTGCTGAAATGCGAAGCTGATTCCGCTTTTTGCGCGCTCGGTCACCGACATATTCGTAATATCTATCCCGTCAAGAAGGATCTTGCCCGACGTGGGCTGATAGATGCCTGCAATGAGCTTGGCAAGAGTGGATTTTCCGCTTCCGTTCGGACCTGTCACCGCCACGAACCGATCGTCAATTTTAAGGCTGACGTTTCGCAGGATCTCGGGGCCGTCCGGAACGCGATAGGATACATTCATCAATTCTAACATGACTTTTCCTTTGCTATCGACATAAAATTTATTTTATCATATTATTTTACCTTTTTTTGAGGCAAAATTCAAGCAAAAGCGTCACTTTCATGTGTTAATTTTGTATGAACAAGCCCCTAACACGGACATTCTGTGGTATAATGGTTTGAAACGAACGATCACATCATCAAGAGAGGGGCAAAAACCAACCATGAGACAGTATCCAAGGGTGACGGTGACCGTCAAAGGAGAGAATTTTCTTCGCGGCGGACACGTTTGGGTATATTCCGATGAAATCACAGAGGAATCCTGTGCAATCGAGAACGGCAGTCTTGCCGATGTTTACTCCCAAAAGGGAAAATATCTCGGAACGGGCTTTTATAACAAGCATTCCAAGATCCGCATCCGAATCGTGTCCAAAAACGCAAACGATAGCTTTGACGAGGCGTTTTGGGAGCGAAAGCTGCGCTGGGCGATCGAGTACCGCCGATCGGTGATGGGCGAGGAGGATTTCTCCTGCTGCCGCCTGATCTTCGGAGAGGCAGACGCCTTCCCCGGCTGGACGGTAGACCGTTTCGGAGAGGTGCTGGTCACGCAGGTGCTCTCCCTCGGAATTGAAAAGAGAAAGGATATTCTCTACCCCATTCTTCTCCGCCTTCTCCGCGAGGAATTCGGACAGGAGATCCGCGTGCTTTACGAGCGAAACGACGTTGCCATTCGCGAGCTGGAGGGCATGGAGCAATATTGCGATTTCTACCGCGCAGAGGGGCTTCTAACCGACACGAACGGCATCACCGAAATTGTGGAGAACGGCGTTCGCTACAAGGTGGATTACATCAACGGACAGAAGACGGGATTCTTCCTTGACCAGAAATACAACCGCCGCGCCATTCGCACCCTTGCCAAGGGAAAGCGCGTTCTGGACTGCTTCACGCACACAGGTTCCTTTGCCCTGAACGCCGCGCAGGCTGGTGCCTCGCACGTCACGGCGGTGGATATTTCCGCCGATGCCTTGGCGCTTGCAAAAGCCAATGCAGAGAGAAACGGCCTTGAAGGCAGAATGGACTTTTGTTGCGCTGACGTCTTCGACTATCTGACCAATCTTTCGGCATCGAAAAAGCCCTTTGATTATGATTTCGTGATCCTTGATCCCCCTGCCTTCACCAAGAGCCGTGATACCTTGAAGAACGCGATCAAGGGATACCGAGAGATCAACCGACGCGCGATGCAGCTGATGAAAAGAGGCTCCTATCTCGCCACCTGCTCCTGCTCGCATTTCATGACCGAAACCTATTTCAAGCAGATGCTCCACAACGCCGCGGAGGACGCGGGCGTGGGACTTCGGCAGATTGAAGGGCGTCAGCAGTCGCCCGATCACCCCATTCTCTGGAACGTTCCCGAAACCGATTACCTCAAGTTTTTCATCTTCCAGATCGTTTAATTTTGATAACGATTTTTAATCTTATTCTAATTTATACGACAGAAAAAGCCCCTAAATCCTTGTTTTTGGCAGGATTTAGGGGTGTTTTCTATGTCAAAACAGGAAATCAAAGACCTTGTCGATGTCTCCCGCGCCCATGATGAGGATGACGTCTCCCTCACGGGCATCGCGGCGGAGACACTTTGCAACCGTCGCAAAATCACCGCAATAGGTCGCGCGATCCCCTACCGCGCAGGCAAGCTTTTCGGAGGTCACGCCGCTGACGTTGGTCTCTCTCGCAGCGTAGATGTCTGCGAAATAGACCCGATCCGCCAGATCAAAGGCGTTGGAAAATTCGTCAAATAATCCTGCGGTTCTGCTGTAGGTGTGAGGCTGGTAGACACAGAGCACGCGGCGGTATCCCATCTCGGACACGCCCTTGAGCGCCACCTCGATGGCGGAGGGATGATGTGCGTAGTCGTCGTACACGTCCGCACCGTTCAGGATGCCTTTATACTCCATTCTCCGCTTTGCCCCGACAAAAGTTGCGATCTGCGCAGAGATGATTTTGGGATCAACGCCGCACAGATATGCCGCCGTTGCCGCCGCCAGAGCGTTGTATACCTGGTATTCTCCGCACTGCCGCAGAGTGATTTCGCAGAGCTTTTCGTCCCCTCTTGCAAGGGTAAATTGACGGCATCCTGCCCTTGATCGGATCTGTGTTGCTCTGAACTCCGCGCTCTCTCCCAGCCCGAACGTTACGAGCCTTCCGGAATACTCCTTCAGGGCATCCATCGTGTTTGCATCGTCTGCATTGGCGATCACCACTCCATGAGGCGGAGGGAGCTCGGCGTATTTGCGGAAGGACTCCTTGATCTGATCAAGACTGTGGAAATAGTCCACGTGATCCATTCCTACATTTAGTATAACGGCAACGTTCGGGGAGAAATCAAGGAAGGAATCCTTGTATTCGCACGCCTCAAAAACAAGCTGCTGCCGCTCGCGTCCGATCAGACAAGCCGCACCGCCCAGAGATTCCGCCTCTGCGCCGCAGAAGACCGTAGGATCCCCCGCTCCGCGCAGGATGTGTCCGCACATGGCGGTGGTGGTGCTCTTTCCGTTCATTCCCGCAATCCCGATCCGCGTCTGATAGCGCGCCATCACGTATCCGAGATAATCCGCGCGGGAGATCAGGGGCTTCCCCGCCTCCATGAGCGCGCGGTATTCGGGGTTCTCCTCCCCGATCGCCACGGTGTAGACCGCCGCGTCAACGCCCTGTGTGTGTGCGGCATCGTGCCCCAGATGAATTTCCGCTCCAAGGCTTCTTAGCCGTGACAGACGGGCGCTCTCCATGCGATCGCTCCCGACCACGCGGTATCCGTCAATCAGCGCAAGCTCCGCCAGCGACGCCATACTCACGCCCCCGACACCGATAAACAGAATCGTTTTGCATCCGCGCAGCATCTCGCCGATGCTTTCTGCGCCAAAATGCGTATTTGGCAAAGACATTTCTCCTCACCTCACTCAAAAATCTCAAACTGCTTTTTTCGCTATGTATGTTCAAAAAATGCTGTAAATCAATCGTTTTTTGTCAATTCCCGTCCTTGAAATTCACCCAAAAATCTACTTTTCATTGAATAAACATCACACAAATGAAATATACTGTTTACATACGATCCAACACGACAGAATCTACAACACGGAGGTCAAACAGTATGCAAATTACGGATATCAAGGTCAGAAAGCTATTTCACGACGGCCCTATGAAGGCAATCGTTTCGGTCACGTTTGACGGTCAGCTTGCCGTTCACGACGTCAAGATCATCCACGCGCGGGACAAGTTTTTCATCGTGATGCCCAGCCGCAAAAATCCGGACGAAACCTATCGGGATATCGTACATCCCATCAACGCGCAGTTCCGCGGAATGCTGGAATCTGCCCTGATCGAGGCGTACGAGGCTGCCGCTGCGGAGGAAGCCGCAGGCGAAACCGACCTGACAGAGGAATTTGTTCCCACCGAATTTTAATCATCCATCAAAGGAGTCGCTACGGCGATTCCTTTTTTTATTTACTCACACCATGTCCGAAGAGAATATTCTCCCCCTGCACCGTGAGCGTGCCGAAGCTGCCGCCCTGCCCGATGCTGCCGGGATTGAAGACGTAGAGCGCACGCGAAAGCACCTTCCCGCATACCTCTGTGCCTGCAGGAAAGGTATCCAGCCTCGGGGTATGCGTGTGTCCGTACAGCACGATGTCGGCATCCTGCCGCACGGCGGACGCGATCAGCCGATCCAATTCACTTTTAACGTTGTATATCGCGCCGTGCGTCACCAAGGCTCGGTGATCTCCGATCGAGGTCACGCGCTCCATGGGATAGTCACCGTCTCCGCCAAAAAAGAGATCGCAG
Source organism: Eubacteriales bacterium (assembly GCA_045602215.1). GTDB lineage: Bacteria > Bacillota > Clostridia > Oscillospirales > CAG-272 > UMGS1865. The sequence goes on from JAZSBE010000018.1 coordinate 4,379, forward strand.
TTCCCACGCACGCCGTAAAGCGGGATTCCACTGAGGCGCAGCTGCTCGGCGTCTCTGATGCCGTCTCCCAGATAGAAAACCGCCAGCGGCGGCGAGGGTTGACGGTCGATCGCACGTTGCATCCGATCCACGTTTCCGTGGGAATCCGAAAAAATCAAAAACTCCATAAAAATCTCCCGTGGGGCTGAAAAACACACCCTTTATCATTATATCACGAATCCTCTCTTTTGTCCACGGGTAACGGAAGTTTTTTGACCTTCTGACCTTGAAAAATTGCGATTTCGTGAGAAAAAAGGTGCTTTCGGCTTGTTTTTTGACTTTCTTTGACTTTCAACCGTTTATTTTGACTTTGTTTGACTTTGACTTTCTTTGACTTTCGTTGTATAATGATGACGTAAAAGGCAAAAAAGGAGGCTATACCATGTTATCTGATATGATCGCCCAAATGATTGAGGAAATGCTGAATGAGGGGAACGGAACGCTGGAGCTTCAGCGAAACGAGCTTGCGGGACGCATTGGCTGCGTGCCAAGCCAGATCAGCTACGTCATCTCATCCCGCTTTACCCCCGAGCGCGGTTACGTGATCGAATCCCGCAAGGGAGGCGGCGGATATATCCGCATCGTGCGAAAGCAGATGGGAAAGAGCGAATATCTGATGCACTTCTTCTGCGCGATCGGGGACGCGATCGACGAGGGGGAGGCAAACGCATATCTCTCGAACCTTCTGGACATGGGACTGATCTCCGATCGCGGCTATCTGATCGCACGCGCTTCCCTCTCCAATGCGGCGCTCGCGCCCGTCGCGCCCTCTGACAGAAGCATCGTTCGCGCCTCTGTTTTCAAGCAGATCATCCTCTCTCTGATGAGCGTTTAAGACTTTGTGCGATAAAATCAATTAAATTTTCATTTTTTGAATTTCTGACAGAGATTTTGACATATTTTTTACAACTCCTGCGCTATAATGTTACAAAAGACACCAACCCATCTTGGGTTGGCGGAGGAAAGGAAATCAGATTATGTTATGTGAAAAATGCAAAAAAAGAACGGCAACCGTATTCTATAATGAAAACATCAACGGCAAGGTCTGTTCATATTCCCTTTGCGGCGAGTGTGCCGCAAAGCTTCATGAAAAGGGGGAGATTCAGGACATCACGTCCATGATCGGCTCCTTTGCCGATCCCTTCTCCGAGCTCCAGGATCACTTCTTCTCGGGATTTTTCGGGCTTCCCTCTCAAAAGGCGCTCCACGCCGAACGGAAATGTCCCGATTGCGGAAGCTCCTATCACGAGATCTCCGCATCGGGTCGGGTAGGCTGCGCGAGGTGCTACGATACCTTTGCGGACGAGCTGGCTCGATCCATTCAATCCATTCACGGAACCACCAGCCACACGGGCTCCGTTCCCTCCCGTGAGAGAGCGAAAAAGGAGCGCGGCGAGTACATCAAGAGCAAGAAGAAGGAACTCCAGGATGCGGTGCGCCGCGAGGATTACGAGACAGCAGCACGATTGCGCGACGAGATCAGACAACTGGAACAAACCGAGGAAAAGGAGGATCACAACCATGGCATGGCATAATGCGATCGGCAAGGACGCGGATACCGTCATCAGCTCCCGTGTCCGTCTGGCAAGAAATATCAACGGCTATCCCTTTGCAAGCAAGCTGGATGCGGCAGGCGCGAACGAGATCATCGAAAAGGTCAGCGCACCGCTCGAGACTGCGGGCTTCCGCAGGATCAATTTCTCGGGGCTTTCCCCCGTCATGGCAACCTCCTACGTAGAACGCCATTACGTCAGTCCCGAATTTGCCACCAAGGAGACACCGCACGCCCTTCTGCTTCAGGAAACGGGCGGTCTTGCCGTTATGGTGTGCGAGGAGGATCACCTTCGGATTCAGAGCATTCTCCCGGGACTGTCCTTGGAGGAAGCCTATAAGAACGCCTCCCGCGTGGAAAAGCGCCTGGACGAGGAGTTTGACTTTGCCTACAGCGAGCGGCTTGGGTACCTCACGCACTGCCCCACCAATCTCGGAACGGGTATGCGCGCGTCAGTTATGATGTTCCTCCCCGCGCTCTCGCACGGCGGCTATATGAATTCCCTCGCCACCCAGCTTCAAAAGATCGGACTGACCGTTCGCGGTCTGTTCGGCGAAGGAAGCGGCTCGGCGGGATGTATGTATCAGATCTCCAATCAGATCACCCTCGGCATCACCGAGGAGGAGTCTCTGCGAAAGCTCTCCGACGCGATCACGCAGATCACAGAGAGCGAGAGAAAGGCGAGAAAGGCGATCACGGGAGAGGCGCTCGAGCGTCTGACCGACAGGGTGCTCCGTGCCGAGGGAATCCTCAAATACGCCTATCGAATGTCCTCTGCCGAGTTTATCAAGCTCTTCTCGGAGGTTCGCTTCGGGATCGCTCTGGGGATCGTGAGCGATATCAGCTACGAGCAGCTCGGAACGCTTCTCGTGGAGGCAATGCCCGCCACGCTGACGCTCTCCTGTGAGAACACGCCGAAGGGCGAGGGTGCACGAGACCGCTTGCGCGCGCAGAAGATCCAGTCGATCCTGCACGCCGCTCCCACCGTTCCCCCTACTTCGGCAGAGCCTGCGGAATGATCCTTCCGCAAATCCAAGGAAAGGAATCCGATCGGGCGACCGATCGGTCGGGTTAACTCATGTCCATTCATTTTACAAAAAAAGCGCAGGATGCGCTCAATCTATCCATGCAACACGCCGCCGAGCTGGGGCACACCTACATTGGCTCGGAGCATCTGCTTCTGGGACTTCTGGGAGAGGCGTCGGGGGTTGCATCGCACTATCTGACCGAAAAGGGGGCGTCGATGGAGAAGATCCAAGCGGCGATCATCCGCATCGCGGGGAAAGGCACGCAAACCACGCTCTCGGGCGTTGATATGACCCCTCGCACCAAGAGCATCATTGAAAACTCCCTCTCCTGCGCGCAGACCTACGGGCAGGGGTATATCGGAACCGAGCATCTCCTTCTCTCTTTGCTTGAGGAAAGAGACTGCGTGGCGGTCAAGATCTTGGAGGATCTCGAGCTTCCCACGGCCGATCTCCGCCGCGAGCTGGTGGAGTTTTTGAGCCAGTCTGGACAAGCCCCCGACGCAGGCGAGGGCGTTCGCTCCTCCTCTATGGGAAAGAGCGTGGGAGGAAAGAACAGCAAAAGCAGTCTGGACTCCGCCCCCACCCTCAAAAGCTACGGCAAGGATCTGACTGCCTATGCGAAGGCGGGCAAGATCGACCCCATCATCGGGCGGGATAACGAGACCGAGCGCGTGATCCAGATCCTCTCCCGACGCAACAAGAACAACCCCTGCCTCATCGGAGAGCCGGGCGTCGGAAAGACTGCCGTGGTGGAGGGACTGGCTCAACGGATCGTGAACGGAAACGTCCCCGAAAATCTCAAGGATCGCATCATTATCACGCTTGACATCGCCGCTATGATCGCGGGTGCAAAGTATCGCGGCGAGTTTGAGGAGCGATTCAAGAACGTGATGGAGGAGGTGCGGAAGAACCCTAACCTCATCCTCTTTATCGACGAGATCCACACCATCATCGGAGCGGGTGCTGCCGAGGGCGCAGTGGACGCGGCAAACATCATCAAGCCCGCGCTTGCAAGATCCGAGATGCAGGTGATCGGCGCGACCACCATATCCGAGTACCGCAAGCATATCGAAAAGGACGCCGCTCTGGAGCGGAGATTCCAACCCGTGACGGTGGGAGAGCCCTCAAACGAGGAGGCTCTGCAGATCCTTCGGGGACTGCGCGAGAAATACGAGGCGCACCACAAGCTCAAGATCTCGGACGCGGCTCTGGAGGCGGCGGTTCGTCTCTCGGTCCGCTATATTGCCGACCGCTACCTCCCCGACAAGGCGATCGACCTCATCGACGAGGCGGCGTCGCGCCTGCGCATCTCGGCGCACACCTCCCCCGATCACCTCAAGACCATGGAGGAAAAGCTCAAGCAGATTTCCGCCGACAAGGAATCTGCGATCGCCTCGCAGGAGTTTGAAACGGCGGCTCGTCTGCGCGACGAGGAGCAAGCTCTGCGAAGTGAATACGAGACCAAGAAGGACGAGTGGAAAACCCACAACGAGACCTGCGAATTGACCGTCTCCGACACCGATATTGCCGACGTGGTGACACAGTGGACGGGCATTCCCGTCAACCGCCTGCTCGAGGAGGAGAGCGATAAGCTCATCAAGCTCGGAGAGCTGCTGGGCGGACGCGTGATCGGTCAGGACGAGGCGGTGGAGGCGGTCAGCCGCGCCATTCGCCGCGGTAGAATGGGTCTCAAGGATCCTCGCCGCCCCGTTGGTTCGTTTATCTTCATGGGGCCTACGGGCATCGGAAAAACCGAGCTTGCAAAGGCTCTCGCCGAGATCATGTTCGGCGACGTTTCTGCCATGATCCGACTGGATATGTCGGAATACATGGAGAAGCACAGCGTTTCCAAGCTGATCGGCTCGCCCCCCGGCTACGTCGGCTACGACGAGGGCGGACAGCTCACCGAAAAGATCCGCCGCAAGCCCTATTCGGTGGTACTCTTTGACGAGATCGAAAAGGCGCACCCCGACGTGTTCAACATTCTTTTGCAGGTACTGGAGGACGGTGTTCTCACCGATTCTCAGGGGCGTCGCGTCGATTTTCGCAATACCGTGCTCATTCTGACCTCCAACGTGGGAGCGTCTCAGCTCTCCCCTGTCAAAACGCTGGGATTCTCCTCGACCGCCGCCTCCGAAAACGATCGCGAGGCACAGAAAACAAGAATGATGAGCGCGCTCAAGGAGACCTTCCGTCCCGAATTTCTCAACCGTATCGACGATATCATCGTCTTCAACAGCCTCTCCTCGCAGGACATTGAAAGGATCGCTTCCCTGATGCTTGGCGACGTGCAGAGCCGCATTGAGGGACTGAGCATCAAGATCGAGTTTGATCCGTCCGTCCCTGCGCTTCTTGCCAAGGAGGGCTTTGACCCGACCTACGGCGCCCGCCCCCTCCGCCGCGCCATCGTCCGACTGGTGGAGGACGCCTTCTCGACCGAGATGCTGGAGGGCAAATTCCGCTCGGGCGACTCCGTCCGCGCGGTCGCCGAGGACAACAAGATCCGCTTTGAGAAGACGGATCCATCATAAAGAAGAAAAAGCGCTTTCGTTTTGCGAAGGCGCTTTTTTATTTATTGAGAATTTCTCAAAAAAATTTGCCGAAATGCTACCCAAAAGTCTTGAGATATGATATAATAAGGTGAAGAAATATTTTTTGAGGGGAGAGTGGCGCATGAAACAGAAAACCAAACGGATCATTTCCATTTCTATGGCCGCCGTTATGCTCCTTTCTTTGTCGGTCGCGCTGATCCTTTCGGTCACCGGAAACGGGAGCCCCTTTACGGGAGAGGCTGCGGAATACTACGAGAGCCTTTTAGGCCAAGGCTTCCCCGAGGACTATGCCCTCCCTTTGACAAAGCTGCACCTTCTGCATCCCAACTGGAGCTTTGTGCCGCTCGACGTCACGGGCACCGATTCGACGTACACCTGGAGTCACGTCATCAAAAAGGAGACCGACGCCCCGACGACCAATCTCGTCTCCGCGTCGGACACCTATTCCGACTATTGGCACGCGACCAACCGTCAGCTTTACGATGCGGGATACTATCAGCCCTCCAAGGCGACCGTGAAATACGCGATGGATCCCCGCAACTTCTTAAGTGAGAGCGACATCTTCCAGTTTTACGATCTCTCAAGCGGCACGAACGCGTCTCTGGAAGCGGTTGAGGCGGTTCTTGCAGGCAGCTTTATGGAGAACGCGACCCTGCAAAATGGAAAATCCTATGCCGAATATCTCATAGAGATCGGCGAGGAGATCGGCATTGACGCCGTCTATCTTGCGGTCAAGCTTCGTCAGGAGCAAGGTATTACGGGCAACTCCCCCATCATCTCGGGCGCGTGCGGTGACAAGCTTTGGGAATTTTACCGCGATCAAAAGCAGTACACCGACACGGGCGACGTGATCCTGCCTCCCACCTCGGGCAAGAGTGAGAGCGAATTGCGCGCGCTGAACGGGCTGTATAACCCCTTCAATCTGAATGCCACCGGTACGGGCGTCTTCGCGATCTACGAAAACGCCATGCTCTACGCCCAAACAGGAACGCCCTCTATGAGTGAAGAATGGGGCGGCGCTGCGTGGGACACCGACTGGAAGGGCATCTGGGGTGGCGCGCTTTACATCAAGGAAAAGTACGTGGACCGCTACCAGTCCACCGTCTATCTGCAGAAGTTCAACGTGGACGGGCGCAATCCCGTCGGAAACTTCTCCAATCAGTATATGCAGAACGTCTTTGGCGCGATCTCGGAGGGACGCTCCTTCTATCAAGCCTTTGCCGCAAACGATACCTTGGATTCCGAGTGTCAATTTCTGATCCCCGTCTACAAAAAAATGCCCACCTCTCCTTGCGTTGATCCTGCAAACGGAGCCTGCGCGACGGTAGCACCTGCGTCCGCTCGCTATGAGACTTCTGCCCTCGTCACGCATCCAAAACGCCTGCGCGCCACCAACGACGCGATCTACGGCGAGATCTCGGTGGCGGCGGGAAATCCTCTGGAGATCGTGGGAGAGTTTTCGCATAGCTACGGCGTGAAACGGTTGGAATACTCGCTTGACGGCGTCCACTGGATCGAGTGCTCCGACTCGGGCGCACTCAATCTGACCGTCTCCGATTCCCTTCCCGACTACGGTGAGTATCTTCTTCTAATTCGCGGAGAAGCCGCATATGATGCAAGTAACGCCGGCCGACGGCTGAGCCGTTATTTCCTCTGCGCCGCTTATCACCTTACCCTGCTTCCCCCGCCGTCCGTCGCGGTGGTTCTGCAATCGGGAAGCGCGATCACAGAAAAGAAATACTACGAGGGAGACGTGTTCTCCCTCCCCGTATGTGAGGACGAGAGCTTTGCCGCCTGGATCGGCTCGGACGGAACTGTCCTGCCCTCGGGCGCGGAGCTGACGGCGACGCAGGACGTGTCCTACACCGCGCTGTTTGTCGATTACGAGATCCTGGAGGGCGCGGCACTCTCTACAGGGAGCGCGGATCCGCATCTGCGCTTCAGTGCGGCAATCCCCGACGCTCAATTTCAAAAACTCGCACAGAACGTGACCTTTGGAGCAATCCTGACACAAAATGAGACTGATGCCGAAACGGTCACACAAGCAAGCAAAACCGTAACGGGAACGAGCGGAACAGTTTGGCGCGTCATCACGGTTGACACCCCTTCCCTCACCCGCGAGCAGTATGCAAGCAGCTTTGAGGCGAGGTTTTATCTGCAGGTGCAGTACTCCGACATGACCACCAAGACCGTCTACGCGTCGGGAACGCCTGTCAAGCGGACAGCAATCGAGGTCGCGCGGAGCGCGCTTTCCGACAGGGATGCAGGCTACTCCGCGTCCGCAATCGGACTCTTTGAATCTATCCTATCCTAAATATCACCGAAAGGATCTTCAACCTTATGAAAACCCTCGGATATTACAATGGAACGGTCGACGAGCTTGATCGGATCACCGTTCCCATGCTCGACCGCGCCTGCTACTTTGGCGACGGCGTTTACGACGTGACCTACAGCCGTCACTATCACATCTATTCGCTCGACGAGCATCTCGATCATTTTTTTGAGAGCGCGAGATGCATTGAGATCACGCCCCCCTTTACCAAGCAGGAGTTGAAGGAGATTCTCAATTCCCTCGTGCGTAAAATGGACACGGGCGACCTCTGGATCTACTTCCAGCTCAGCCGCTCGACGGATCTCCGAACGCACGCCTTCCCCGATGCTCCCAAGCCAAATCTTTGGATCATGATGAAGCCCGGCGTCATTCGCGACACCTACGCCCCCATGCGCTGCATCAGCCGCGAGGATACGCGATTCTTCCACTGCAACGTCAAGTCACTCAATCTTCTGCCCAACGTGCTGGCGACTCAGGAGGCGACCGCGCGCGGCATGGACGAATGCATTCTCCATCGTGGGGAGATCGTTACCGAGTGCGCGCACTCCAACCTTTCCATCCTCAAAAACGGCACGCTCGTCACCCACCCTGCAAACGAGAGGATCTACGCAGGCACGGGCAGAGCGCATCTGATTGCCGAGTGTCTCCGCCAAGGCATTGGCGTCGAGGAACGCACCTACACGATGGCAGACCTGAAGGACGCAGACGAGGTCCTCGTCACCTCCGCCTCCTCGCTTTGTGTACCTGTGATCGAGCTGGACGGCGAGCCTATCGGCGGAAAAGCGCCGCACACCGTCCGACTGCTCCAGGATGCGCTGCTCAAAGACTATCTTGACAAAACGGAATAAGCAGAAAATACCGCCTGCGGAGAAACTTCCGCAGGCGGTATTCTTTTATTCAATTTCCTCTTCCCCATGCTTCAGAAAGTGGATAATGAAGGGGATACAGATCAACCCCGAAAGCATATCTGCAATGGGCTGAGAGATCTGCACGCCCGTCAGTCCGAAGAAATGCACGGTGATCAGTAGCGTAGGAATGAGCATCGCTCCCGAACGCAGGATGGACAAAAAGGACGCAACGCCTGCCCGTCGGATGCTTTGATAGAGCATATTCACAGGCACCGACAGCGGCAAAAAGAGCAAACCGAGGGTCGCGTAGCGCAAGGCGGGCTTGCCCACGCGAATGACCTCCTCGCTCTTCTGGAAGACCCGAACGATGTCCTCAGCGAGGAGAAAGCCGATGGAAGAAAAGATGGCAACCACCACAAAACCGACCACGGTGGTGAAGATCAATCCCTCCTTCACTCGCTTGTACTCCTTCGCTCTGTAATTGAAGGAGGCAACGGGCTGAAATCCCTGTCCGATTCCAAGTCCGACGCACATCACGAGGGATGAGAAGCGGTTGACCACGCTCATTGCCGCGATGGCGGCGTCTCCGTAGACCTTCGTGAGGTTGTTCAGAATACCGTGAGAAATTGACGTAAGCCCTTGACGGATCAGAGACGGGAATCCCACCTTTACAATGCCTGCATAAACGGCGAAGCTACGGCTGACCGCACGGGGGGAAATGGTACTCTGCGCCATTTTGAAATAGAGAATGAGCAGAATCAAAAAGCTGACGATCTGCGAAACTGCGGTAGAAAGTCCCGCGCCGTAAACGCCCATGTTCAGCTTGCGGATCAGGAGCCAGTCTCCGAAAATGTTCAAAATTCCGCCCGTGGTGAGTCCGAACATCGCGTAAAAGGCTTTGCCCTCGTAGCGAAGATTGTTGTTGAGCACCAAGGAACAGATCATGAACGGGCAGGAAATCAGCACCCACATTCCGTAGTCTCTCGCATACGGAAGAATGGTCTCGGTGCTTCCCAAAAAGCGCATAAAGGGCGCCAGAAAGATCAGTCCGAGAACGGAGATCAGAATACCTGCGAATCCCCCCACGAAGAAGGCGGAGGAAACGTAGCAGGTCGCCTCGTCGGCATCACGGTCTGCAAGCGCCTTGGAGACGAAGGTTCCCGATCCGTGTCCCAGCATAAAGGCGACCGCCTGAATGATACACTGGAGGGTGAACAAAATCCCCGTCGCCGCCTGTGGACTTTCCCCGAGCGTCCCGACGAAATAGGTATCCGCGAGATTGTATACGTTTGTGATGAGCATCGACACCGTCGTGGGGATCCCCAGCCGAAGGATCAGCTGCGGAATGGGTGTCTTGGTCATTTTTTCAAAATGCTTGTCTGCGGCAGTCACATGCGTGCTCCTTCCCTACTCTTTCGATTTCCGAAACCGATCATTTCTTGAGAAATGTTTCGGACGCGTCAATTTTTTCGCTGAAATAGCGGTCCCATTTACGTCTTCTCGCGCGGCGGAGCAGGTATTCTCCCAGCCACCATGCGAGCATCAAAACAGCAAAGCAGATCAGACCCGCAGAGGCAGCGCGGCTCTCGGTCAGACGCTTGACGCGCATCAATCCTCCGATAAATCCGCTCCGCTCCACGTCCTCCAGAGTATAGAGCATTGCCGTTCCGAGAACCTCATCTCCGTAGATCACCGCCACGTATCCCACGTGCGTTCCCGCCTTGACGGGCGCGTCCAGTTCCTCGTGAATCAGCCGCACGCTGAAGCGGACGTTCTCCCCAACGACGGCGTCGGCAGGAAGATAGAAGGAGAGAGATTCCCGAACCCCGATCTTCACAGCATCCGTCACGTCGGTCGATTTGACGGGAACGGTACAGATCTGTGACTCGGGTGTCAGGACCTCTAAATAACTGTAGTTGGAATATCCCCAATCAATCATGCGATTGACGATGGAATAGCCGTATTTTTGCATTCTCTCGTCCTGCCCGACCTTGCCGCCAAGGACAACGGACAGATAGCGATCGTTCTCCTTCTCGGACATCGAAACGATCGTCCAGCCGCCGAGCGTGGTGTTTCCTGCGGTCATTCCTCGGCATTTGGAATTATAATACCGACCTGCCTCCTGCGCGGAGGAGATCAGCGCGTTTCGGTTTTCGATCCGACGGCTACCGTTGAGATCGTAGGCCGGGCATCCGCTGATCTTCATATAGAGCGTATTCCGAACGTTCTCCTGCGCGATCAGCAAGAGATCCGCGGCGGTCGTGATGGAGGTGTCCAAAATCCCCGACGGATCGGTCACCGTCGTGTTCGTCGCGCCAAGCTCGGTAGCGCGCGCGTTCATCATTCTGACAAAGGCAGAAACCTCCCCTTCGCCGATCAGATAGGCAAGCGCATAGTAGGCGTCGTTGTAGCCGCCGCAAAGAGAAAGATAGAGCAGCTGCTCCACCGTAAACCAATCTCCCGCCTCCATGCCGTATCCGTAATACCCCTTGGCACCCTCGATCATTTCATCGGTAATATTCACCGTGGTCGAAAGCTGATCCGCAAACCGCTCGCAAAAGAGGAGTCCCGATAAAATGCGGAGCGAGGTTCCTGCAGGAAGCTTCTCATTCTCATTTTTTGACCCCATCATGCGTCCGCTCTCCAAGTGATAGAAGGCGACCGCATCGGCACCCGAAAGATCGGGAAAGGGCTCCACGGTGCTCTCAGCCGATCCGCAGAACACGGTCATGGAAAGCAACAGCGCGATCATCAACACGACCGACAATGCTCTGATTTTTCTCAACGTGGGCCCTCCCTTCTAAAAGTTAATCAAACGATCTTGCCGATTGGATATCCTCTGCAATCTGCTCACACAGCAGATCCAAGTCTTCAAACCTTTTCTCCTCGCGGAGATATTTCAAAAAATGAACCGTGAGGACGCGTCCGTACAGATCTCCCGAGAAATTGATCAGATACGTCTCGCAATTCACCGCTTCCCCGTCATCAACCGTGGGACGCACGCCCACGTTGCTCACGCCGCGATAGCGAACTCCGTCCACCTCACATTCGGTGATATAAACGCCTCGCTTGGGGACCACAGCCCCCTCTGCAAAGCATTGGTTGGCGGTGGGCACACCCATCTTTCCTCCAAGGGTCTTTCCGTGGAGGACGGGAGCCGTGATGGAATACGGGAGCGTCAGAAGCGTCGCCGCCTCCTCCGCGCGCCCCTCCCCAAGCAATTTTCGGATCCTCGACGCGCTCACGCGCTCGCCGTCAAAGACAACGGACGACTGCACAAAAACGCGCCCTTCAAAATACCTCTCCAAAAGATCGACCGTTCCCTGCCCGCCCTTTCCAAAGCGGTGGTTAAATCCGCACGCGACCGCCTCGGCGTGACATTGACCGATCAGGATCTCTGAAAGATATTGCTCTGCCGACACGTTTCGCACCTCGGAGAAATCCGCCAAAATGACAAACTCCATACCGCACGCCCGAAAGCGCGCCATACGCTCCTCCAATGAGCAAAGCTGTCCCTCAAATTCCTTATCCAAATATTTTGCAGTCAGCTCCCGAAAGCAGAACACACCGACCGAGGCGTCAAGTCCAAGCCTTTCTTTCCACGCACGCGCCGAGCAAAGAAGCTCTCGGTGCGCCAGATGCACACCGTCAAAGTTTCCAAGACACAGCACCGTGCGATTCGGTATGGCAATTTCCGCCCCTGTTTCGAGGGAAATGCACTTCAAGTGATACATCTTACTCCAGCTCCAAATAGTTCTTTACGAGTTCCACCATCAATTCGTCCCGATCAATGGATCGGATCAGTGAGCGGGTGTTTTTGCAATTCGTAATGTAGGTAGGATCCTCCGAAAGCAGATATCCCACGATCTGCCCGATGGGATTGTAGCCCTTCTCGGTCAGCGCCTCGTAAACCTGCTTCAAGATCTCCTGATTCGTCATTTTTTCATCCATGCTCTTTTCCATCCTTATCTGAACTCGTCGATCCCCTTCCAATCACATGATAAAGGAAAGCGCGGTTCTTTTCAACGTTATTCTGATTTTTTCGATTACGGTTCGCCGTTTTTGCCCAAATAGGTGAACCGTGGGAAGGTACGCCCCTCCCGTGTCACCTGCTCGAGCCACATCGCCGCGGGGCGCACCCAAGTTGCTCCTTCGCCGTAAAGCGCGCGATAGACCACCATAGGATCGAGCGTCTCGGAATGCTTGGCAATCGCTTGGACCTCGTAAAGATTGCCCTTGAAATGCCGCCAGATCCCGCACGGGATCCGCTCCGTGGCATAGTCGAAAACGAGAGAGGAAAGAACGCCCACGTCGGCAGGACAGAAGGCAAGCTCGGAAAACGCAAACGGCGTCACCCAGCGAAGCTCCTCGTGCTCGAGCAGTTGTGGCGCTCCGTCAGACAGCCATGCGTCAAAGAGCGAGAGGTGTACTACGAGATCCTGATATTCGTGCTCCAGCTCCATATAGAGCCTGTCGGGAGACACGAGAATTCCAAGCTCCTCGCGACATTCACGGACGAGAGCCGCCTCTCGCGTCTCCCCTGCCTCGAGCTTGCCACCGGCAAACTCCCAGAGCCCTCCGCGAGCCTTGTCGATCGGACGCTTGCACACAAGAACCCTTCCCTCGGCGTCGCCGCGTCTTCGTATGATTCCGCCAACGACCTCCACTGCCTGCTTCATTCTGTCACCTCGTTTCTGATTCTCCTTTTATTGTATCATATATTTCGTCATTTTTCAATCAAAATCTGAAAATATCCTGACAAAGTATGCAACAAAAAAGGAAGACGGAGCCGCCACGGCTCCGTCTTTTATCCATTTGTAAAATCAGTTCATCGAGAACACGCGAATCGCCTTCTTGACGTCCTCTTTCATAGCGTGCATTGCGGCATACTCCACGTCGTGCAGATAGCTGCTCTTTCCGCTCTCGATCGCAGCCTTGGCAGCCTCGTAGCCTGCCTTGGACATATAGGAATAGTAATTGATCTTGCGGATACCGTTGGTGATCGCCTGTCTGAAGCCGTCCTCGCTGACACCGCTTCCGCCGTGCATCACGAGAGGAAGTCCGGTAGCCTCTGCCACGTTCTTGACAACGTCAAAGTCCAGCTTGGGCTGCGCGGTGTAGAAGCCGTGAGCCGTTCCGAATGCGATTGCGAGCGCGTCCACGCCTGTCTCCGCGCAGAATGCCTTTGCCTCTCCGGGATCGGTGTAGAAGTCCTCGGGACGTCCAACGCCCTCGGATGCCTCGCCGTTCTCACCCGTCACCAGTCTGCCAAGCTCTGCCTCAACGCTGACGTTCATCGCGTGAGCCGCCTCGGTCACAAGCTTCGTCAGACGGAGATTTTCCTCGTAAGGAAGCGCGGATGCGTCGATCATCACCGAGGTGAATCCGATTCTCAGCGCGCGCCAGATCATCTCCAGAGAGGTACCGTGGTCGAGATGTACGCAAACGGGAACCTTTGCTCTCTTTGCCATCGCGATCATTGCAGGACCAACCAGGTCGATGTCATTATAAACGTTGTGAACCTCGGCATGCGCGATGATCACGGGCTGATTCAGCTCCTCGGCGGCAGCAATCACTGCCTGCAGGCTGTCAAAGCCGGTCGCGTTGAACATACCGATGGCAATCTTCTTCTCTTCTGCGATCTTCAGGATCTCTTTCAAATTTACTAACATAGTCTCTCTCCATTTCATATTTGAAGGTTCTGTACCATATATCACAATTTTACCACACTTGAGAAGACCTGTCAATAGAATTTTTCAAATCTATGGAGACAAAAAGACTATTTTTGCGCCTATGCAACCAAAAACAGAACGGAGCACCTACCGAGGCAGGTGCTCCAAATCGCTTTATTTGACGGCGTCATCCTTATTCCAACGGAAGTTTCCGCGCACGCCCTTGACGTCCGAATAGTAGACGAAGGTATCGGGATACGCTTGCATCATTTCCATGAATTCGGGGATCTGACGGATGTTGATGACCGAGAAAATGATGCTGTTGTCCTTGTCGGTAAACATTCCGCGGCTCTCCACGTGCGTCGCGCCGTGCTTGAGATCGAACAGAAGCTTTTGCTTGATCTCCTCGGGATGCTTGGTCACGATCTTCACCTCAACGGCGTTTCTCGTGGGGGTGAGAATGGACTTCATCACAAACTCAAAGACGATCAGCTGAACGATGGACAGAAAGATACAGCTGAGATCGCGGTACACGAAGAAGGAAAGCCCCATGATCACGTAGCAAGCAAGGCTGATCACTCTCTCCACGTTTCCGTAGGGTCTCTTTGACTGTACGGCGCACGCGATGATATCCACGCCGCCCGTGCTTCCGCCGATCTTGATCATAATACCCGTACGCACACCGAGAAGGATTCCCGAAAAGATCGCAGAGATCAGCTTGTCCGATTCGGCTATGTATTGGTAAAAGGAGATTTCCTCTAAAAGAAGCAACGTTCCTGAAATCAGGAGAATGCATATGACCGTGTAGATCACGTAACGTTTCTTCAAGACGAACCAAGCAAACAGAAAGAGCGGAATGTTCAGGATCAGCAGATACACGCCCGCATTGACGTTGGTAAGCACCTGCAGCATCGTGCAAATACCGTCCACACCGATGGGCGCAAAATCCGACGGATAGACGAACACGTGCATACCGACCGCTCCCAGGATGCTTGCCGCCAAAATCAGCAGAACGTTCTTGACTTCTTTTTTCATAAGATTCTTTTTTGTCATCTCGCCACTCATAGCATTCGTTCTCCTCATTCAATCGTTTTCACTAAATTCGACAACCGCAAGCGCCATGGAATAAAAGAGCGTAGGGCCTACGTTGAAGAAATGGCAATCCAGCAGGCTCATGCCCAGCAGTGCCAATATATAAATGCCGATATATGCCTTTCCGACGCTCCAGCGCCTTACAAACAAACAGACCGTCTGCAATCTGTGGTACAGATAGGCAAGCATCCCTACGCTACCGCACGTTGCAAGGATCTGAATGACGGTGTTGTGGAGTCGCGGTGGGAAAAAGCTACTGAAACGCTCGACCGTTGAAAATTCATCAAAAACAAAATCCCGACAGTAAAATCCCTGTCCAAGAATGGGATTTCTCAAAAACCGCTCAAATGCTGCCTCGTAGATTCTGAATCTGCTCTCAGAATTAAATACGACTTCTCCGTCAACCATGTCGGCAATCGAGGGGACACGCTCAAATATAAGCATCGCCTTTTCTCGAAATATGATAACCACAACCGCAAAAAGCATCGCAAGAAGCACCGAGGTAATCCCAAATTCCCTTTTGTTCTCTGCCTTTACAAACGTATAGACGTAACAAAGCAGCGCCACAAGGACGCCAAACAAAATGGAGCCTCTTGAGCAACTGAATAATACACCGACAAAAAGAATCGCTGCCAAAACCAGATAGATTGCGTTACGTTTTCTTTTTTGTGCAAGGTAAAAGGCAAACGGAATTGCGGAAACGATGATCGCTCCCATATTGTTGTAAGTTCCCCAACCTGTGTATATGGCATCCCGATTCACGGCGCCTTCTATCCAAACGTCTTGTGTGAGATAGATCCAAGCCAGCTCCGCAAGCACCACAAATCCGGGGACAAGTCCTGCCCACGCGAAATCGTCGAGATCAAAGCTCTCCCAATCAACGGTCACCGAAAAAATATAGTAGAGCAAAAACACGCTTGCGAACTGCACCAACGCAAAAACGATATTCCTTTGGGCGTCCTCGATATACCCCTTGCTGCCGATTCCCGACAGAAGATAGACCGCGCCGAGGGCAAGCATACCGCCAAGCAGCATCCTTGGTATC
>JAZSBE010000019.1:0-24589 GCA_045602215.1 Eubacteriales bacterium
CGACCGCTTCATGCGCGTGCAGACCGCCAAGGAGGGTGTTCATACCGTCCGCATCATCTACAAGGGCGGAACCGAAATGTCGGCGCGCTGGTATCACCCCCTGACGGGCAAGGTGACCTTCTTGGGCGTGCAGACCGATAAGCCCGTGGCGATCGCCCCCGACTGCCGCCAAACGGTGGAATTCGTGGGAGACTCCATCACCGAGGGCGTCCTCATTGACGAGGATTACAACGCCGACGGACCGCACTACACCGAAATGGACGTTCTGCGCCGCTGCTATCAGGACGACGTGTGCGCGACCTATGCGTGGCAGACCGCCGAGGCACTCAATCTGCGCCCCATTTTCATGGGATACGGCGCAGTGGGCGTGACCAGAGTGGGCTGCGGCCGCGTTCCCGTGGCACAGGAGTCCTATCCCTACAATTTTGAAAGCTCCCCCATCACCCACGCGCCCAGCGATTTCGTCGTCATCAATCACGGCGCAAACGACCGCGACAAGGCGCCCGAGCGCTACCGCGACGGATACGAAAAGCTCCTCGATCAGGTCATCTCCTACAATCCAAACGCAACCGTAGTGGCACTTTCGGCATTCTGCGGCGCGCATAAGGACATTTTCGCAGACATGATCGCGGAATACAACCAGAAGCACGGCACGAGCGTCGTCGCCGTGGATGGATCCAACTGGATCTCCCCCAATCCTCTCCACCCCGCGCGCGACGGGCATCGGACGGTTGCAAAAAATTTGATTCCCATTCTCAAAGACGTTTTTAAGCTGGCATGACGGCGTATATCTATCTCGGCGGCGCGATCCGCCCCGAGGGGATCGAGGAGACCCCCGAAGCGGACGATCTCATCATTGCCGCAGACTCAGGCTATGAAAACGCCAAAAGGCTTGGCGTCAGCCCCGCCGTTGCGCTCGGAGATTTTGATTCGTATGACGAAGACCTCATTCCGAGCGAGGTCAAGAAGATCCCCTTCCCTCCCAAAAAAGACTTTACCGATTCCCAGCTCGCGGTGGAATACGCCATCGAGCAGGGCTGCACGCGCATCTATCTGATCGGCGGTATGTCAGGGCGTCTCGATCATACCCTCTCCAATCTTGCGATTTTGGAGAATCTCTGGGAGAGACGAATCCGTTCTGTCATGACCGACGGCTTCAACCGCGTGCGCTTTCTCAAAAACGACAGCGAGATCCTGCCCCGCTCCCCCCATTTCCGCTATTTCGGACTGCTTGCCGCAGACGAAAGATTGCGAGGCGTGGAGATCGACGGGTGCAAGTATCCTCTCAAGCGTGCAACGCTTTCCCGCAAGAATCAATTTGCGGTTTCCAACGAGATCGAGGGCAACTGCGCCTTCATCTCCGTCCGACGCGGCGGTCTTTGGATCGTGGAGAGCAACTGAATGAAAAAAGCACGGGCGACCGCTCTCGTAGCGGTCGCCCGTATTTTTATGTCAAAAAACGATCCTTCAATTTTCCGGCGCAATATAGCCGCGCGCCTCCAGCGCCTGTCCGATGCGATCCAGAATCTCCTCGCTTTCGGCGCAGACGGTGTGATAATGATAGCCCCCCGTGACGTTCATCAGCTCGGTGGACTTTCCGCTTCTCACGCCCTCAATAAACTGCTTGACCTGCAGCTTTGAAAAGATGTTCAGGGGCGCCTCGATCCTTCCGTACACGCGATGCCACACGAACACGTCAACCACGGCTCCCCCCAGATCGACGATGCAGTTCAATTCATCCTCGGTCTGATCGGTGGTATGCCGAACCTTGAATACGCGCTCGCACATAGACGAGCTCTGCAGAATATATCCTCTGTTGGTGGAAAGAATGTCAAATCCCGATCCCCTCAGAATCGTGATATCCTGCACGATGATCTGCCTGGATACGCCAAACCGCTCGGAGAGCACGCCACCCGATATCGGCTCCTTTGCCGACATCAGAAGCGAAACGATCGATTGCCTTCTTTCGGCAGCCTTCATAGCTCCCTCCTTATACTGCGTGAAGATTTTTCAGGGACAGATCCAAAATGGGCGCGGAATGGGTCAGCGCGCCGCTGGAGATGTAATCAACGCCGATATCCACAAGTCTTGCAATATTCTCGCGCGTGACGTTTCCGCTGCACTCGGTCTCGGCGCGACCTGCGGTACGGCGTACCGCCTCCTTCATATCCTCCACGCTCATGTTGTCAAGCATGATGATATCCGCGCCTGCCTCAAGCGCCTCGTCCAGCATCTGCAGATTTTCCACCTCTACCTCGATCTTGCGAACGAAGGGGGCGTATTCCTTTGCCATTCTCACCGCGTTTGCAACGCTTCCCGCGGCACCGATGTGGTTGTCCTTGAGCAGGATGCCGTCGCTGAGATTGTAGCGGTGGTTGCAGCCGCCGCCTACCTTGACGGCGTATTTTTCAAAGATCCGCATATTGGGCGTGGTCTTTCTGGTATCCAAGAGCTTGGTATGGCTACCCTTGAGCAATTCCACGATGGATCTCGTATAGGTGGCGATTCCGCTCATTCTCTGCAGATAGTTGAGAGCTACGCGCTCACCCGAGAGAAGCACACGAATGTCGCCGCGGATGCGTCCGATCTTCTCGCCGTTTTTAATCTCGTCTCCGTCAGAGCAGGTGAAGGTCACCTCGGTATTGGGGTCGAGCAGCTCAAACACGCGCTTGAAGACCTCCAGTCCCGCAACTACGCCGTCCTGCTTGCAGATCAGCTCTACCTCGCCAAGTTGATAGGTGGGCATAACCGAATTGGTGGTGATATCCTCGCTGGTGATGTCCTCTCTGAGCGCACCCAGGATCAGCTCGTCCGCATTCATCTTCATGGTGATATTATTCATGACGTTGTCTCTCCTTTTCAATTGCCGTAAGGACGGCGTTTTTATATGTTTCGGCGTAATTTTCATACACCCGTTCGTCAATTTCAACCGCGTCGGTGTTGTTCAGAGAACGATATCCTTCTCCGATCTGCCCCGCCGCGCGCTTTGCAAACACCAGACTCTCAAGGAGCGAGTTGCTTGCCAGTCGGTTCTTGCCGTGCACGCCGTTGCAGGCGGTCTCTCCTACCGCGTACAGACGATCCATCGAGGTCTTGCTGTAGCGATCCACGTCAATGCCGCCCATGAAGTAGTGCTGAGAAGGCACTACGGGAATCGGCTCACGCGTGACGTCGTACCCCTCCGTCAGACAGTGCTCGTAAATGTGCGGGAAATGTCCGCGAATCTCCTCCTCGGGAATGGGAGCAAGAGAAAGCCAGACGTGCTTCGAGCCCTCTTTTTTCATTTGCGCGTAGATGGCATTTGCAACCACGTCGCGAGGGAGCAGCTCGTTGACGAAGCGTTCCCCTTTGGAGTTGAGCAGGATCGCCCCCTCTCCTCGCACCGACTCGGAAATCAGGAACTCCCTGCCCTCCTTTTCGGTGTAGAGGGTGGTGGGATGGATCTGAATATAATCAATATGCTGCAGCTTGATGCCGTATTTCAGCGCCAGCGCCAGCGCGTCTCCCGTCAAATGGCGGTAGTTGGTGGAGTGCGGGAACAATCCTCCAATGCCCCCCGTCGCCAGCACGGTATAGTCCGCGAGGATCGCTTGGTACGCCCCGTCCGCGCCGTGTCCGACGATGCCGCGGCACTCCTCCCCGTCGCAGATGAGATCCACCATGGTGAAGTTCTCAATGAGGGTAATGTTTTCGCGTCCGCGAGCCGCCTCCAAGAGATGCGAGGTGATCTCCTTGCCCGTTTCGTCCTCGTGGAAGAGGATTCTCGGTCGGGAATGCGCCCCCTCCTTGGTGTAGGCAAACTCCTCACCGTCCATCTGAAAACGCACCCCAAGGTTCACCAAGTCTCCGATGACCTCCCGCGAGGATCGGATCATAATGTCCACGGAATCGGGATTGTTCTCATAGTGTCCGGCGCGCATGGTGTCCTCGTAGAAGGAATCGTAGTCCCCCTCGTCGTGCAAAACACAGATTCCGCCCTGCGCGAGGAAGGAATCGCTCTCGCTTGCAATGCTTTTGGTCACCACCGTGATCTGCTTGTCCCGCGGCAGGTTCAAGGCGCAGTAAAGTCCGCCCACGCCGCAACCGACGATCACAACATCCGTTTTCACGTTATGCACCTCCCAGCTCTAACATACGGTCGAGGGGAATCAACGCCCTCTTCCTCGTCTCCTCGTCAACCTTTACCTCTCCCTCTCCCGTCTCAAGGACGCGGAGAATGTTTTCCGGCGTATTGAGCTTCATATCTCTGCAGCAGGGCTGCGTCTTTGGGAAATAGAAACGCTTTTCGGGGTTGTCCTTCTCCAGCTGATAGCAAACGCCAACCTCGGTTCCGATGATAAATTCCTCGGCGTCGCTCGCCTTCGCAAACGCGATGATCTCCGCCGTACTTCCGATCATGTCCGAGAGAGACAGCACGCCGTCTCCGCATTCGGGATGGGAAAGCACGAGCGCGGTTGGATGCTCCTCCTTGAGCTCGCGGATCTGCGAAGCGGAAAGCTCTGCGTGAATGGGACAGCAGCCGTCGTTGAGAAGGATATTCTTCTCAGGCACCTGCTCCGCCACGTATCTGCCCAGATTGTGATCGGGAATGAAGAAAATATTCTTATTCGGCAAAGACCGTACGATCTTCACCGCATTGGAGGAGGTCACGCAAACGTCGCTCTGACACTTGAGGTCGGCCGTAGAGTTGATGTAGCACACCACCGCAAGATCGTCATACTTCTCGCGCATCTCTCTGATCTTGCCCTCTGCCACCATATGCGCCATGGCGCAATCGGCCGTAAGATCGGGCATGAGCACCGTCTTGTCGGGGCTGAGGATCTTTGCACTCTCACCCATAAACGCAACGCCGCAAAAAACGATGACGTCAGCATCGCTCCGCTTGGCGATCTTGGCAAGATAGAAGGAGTCGCCAACGTAGTCGGCATTCTCCTGCGCCTCGGCAGGCGCGTAGTAGTGCGCCAGGATCACGGCGTTCTTTTCCTTCTTCAATTTTAAGATTTGCTCTTTGATTTCGTGTTTCATGGTTACCTCGATGGTTCTGATCGGATGCCTTATTATACCACGTTTTTTGACAACTGTCAAGTTTAGTGTAAAGTTTTCTCCGAAATCCATAAAAAAGAGGCGATTCCCATGCCTTTTTGCATGAAAATCACCTCCTGTGAGGGTTGACAGATCAGCCCTCGATCTGCTTACCCAAAAAGCCTGCGGCGGTCAGGATCAATTTGGTCTCCACCTCTCCGCCGGGGATCTCGCGGTGAGGAGACTGGGGTTGATCGGTCACCGACGCGACACAACCAACGATATCTCCCTCGCTCAGAATGGGCATCGCGCAGCTCACGTAATGCGAGCCCCCGTCGGCGAGCACGCGAATGGGCTCGCTTCCGTCGCGCAGAAAATAGAGATTCCTGCTCTCCATGATCTGCTCGAGCTCTGCCGAGAGTGACTTGTCGGCATACTCCTTTCGGGAGACGCCCGCGCAAGCGATCACCGCGTCGCGGTCGCAGATCACCACCGCCAGAGAGCAAACTCTGTGAAGCGTCTCTGCATACTGCGCGGCAAAGGAGGACAATTCTCCAATGGGAGAATACTTCTTGAAGATCACCTCGCCCTCGCGGTCGGTGTAAATCTCCAGCGGATCCCCCTCACGAATTCTCATGGTTCTTCTGATTTCTTTTGGGATAACGACACGTCCGAGGTCGTCAATTCTTCTCACAATTCCTGTGGCTTTCATTTATATAAAAATCTCCTTGTATTTACAGATTTGTGATGTTAGTATCTGCAAAACAAGGAGATTTATACTTGTATCGTTTAATTAGATCGAAGAATCTGGGGTGTTTTCATTGCAAAAATCATCAACACGATGCGCTCCGTGGCATACATTTTTCTATTCTCTATTGACACGAGCGGAAATAAGTTGTATAATAAAGAAAAGATTGATAAATCTTTAACCATATTAAAAGGAGGATATAAAAATGGCAAGGTTTGTACTTAACGAAACATCCTATCACGGAAAAGGCGTTATTGCTGAGATCGCAACTGAAATCAAAGCACGCGGTTTTAAGAAAGCATTTGTTTGCTCGGACCCCGACCTTATCAAATTTGGTGTCACGAAGAAAGTAACCGATATTCTTGACGGAGCAGAAATCTCCTATGACATCTACTCCGAAATCAAGCCCAACCCCACCATTGAAAACGTTCAGGGCGGTGTTAAGGCATTTAAGGCAAGCGGCGCTGACTGTATCGTAGCAATCGGCGGCGGTTCTTCCATGGACACTGCAAAGGCAATCGGTATCATCATTGAAAACCCTGAATTTGCAGACGTTCGCTCTCTTGAGGGCGTTGCTCCCACAAAGAATAAGTGCACCCCCATCATCGCAGTTCCCACAACGGCAGGAACAGCTGCAGAGGTTACAATCAACTACGTAATCACAGATGCTGAAAACAATAGAAAGATGGTTTGTGTTGACGTTCACGACATTCCCGTAGTAGCAGTCGTTGACCCCGATATGATGGCTTCTATGCCCCGTGGTCTTACCGCGGCAACCGGTATGGATGCTCTCACACACGCAATCGAGGGTTACATCACTGCAGGCGCTTGGGAAATGAGCGATATGTTCCACATCAAAGCGATCGAGCTTATCTCAAAGCATCTTCGCGGTGCAGTTGATAACACTCCCGAAGGACGCGAAGGCATGGCTCTTGGTCAGTACATTGCAGGTATGGGCTTCTCCAACGTTGGTCTTGGTATCGTTCACTCCATGGCGCATCCGCTCGGAGCGCTTTATGATACTCCCCACGGCATTGCGAATGCAATTATTCTTCCCACGGTTATGGAATACAATGCCCCCGCAACCGGTGAAAAATACAGAGATATCGCAAAGGCAATGGGAGTTTGCGGCGTTGATGCTATGACTCTGGAAGAGGCAAGAAAAGCTGCGATTGATGCTGTTAAACAGCTCTCCGCAGACATTGGTATTCCTGCCGACCTCAAGGAGATTGTGAAAGCAGAGGACATCGACTTCCTTGCGCAGTCCGCTTTCGATGATGCTTGCCGCCCCGGAAACCCCAGAGCAACAAGTGTTGAAGAAATCAAAGAGCTTTATCTCAAGCTTGTGTAATCAAATCGACAAGTACGCCGATTGGCCAATATCATTAGCTTGAAACGAATCCTAAGGCGAGCCCCAATGGGACTCGCCTTTCTTATATCATCTCTTACTCACCGTTATGTATTCGTTATTTTTATCTTGATATTATCTGCAAAGCAAGGGGATTGATACTTGACTTTTTCGAATATCTGTGATACAATTGACACGATTTGAAACGTCCATATTGGAAGGAGAAGCCGCTGATGAAACAGATAGATGAAAGTTTATTGAAATCCAATATAGAAAAGATCGCGCAATATGATTTTGACAGTCATAAGGTGTTCGGCTCTGCGTACTGGGTCATGCAAAACGATCGCGTCATGTATCAGAATTGCTTTGGAAACACTTCGATCAACACGTCTGATCCCGTGACCGAGAATACGCTCTTTCGTCTGGCGTCTATGACCAAGCCCATCACCGCGGTGGCGGCGTTGATCCTCGTGGAGCGCGGTCTGCTTTCCTTGACCGATCGGGTATCGGATTATCTGCCGGCATACAAGGATCTCCATATTATGCACGTTTCGCGGGAAAACGAGCTCGTCGACGAAGGGCCGGAGCAGAACGAGGTTACGGTACACCACCTGCTCACGCACACCTCGGGCATTGGCAACAGCCCCGAGAAATCGCGGCAAATGACCGATGAGGACAGGAGTAGCCTTGACAATTCCGTAAAATTCTACTCTAAAACAGGTTTGGATTTTGAGCCCGGGTCGCAGGCGCAATACAGCCCGACCGGCGCGTTTGACGTTCTGGTTAAGATCATTGAAATTGCAAGCAAAACCGATTTCCCCACCTTTCTCAAGCGGGAGATCTTCGATCCCTGCGAGATGACCGACACGACCTTTGATCCGACCCCCGAGCAATGGAGTCGGATCGTGGATATGCACAACAGGGTTGACGGCGCAAATTGCGTATACAAAATGTGGGACGGTTGCATTTTTGAAACGATCCCCTGCGCGCACTATCTGGGCGGCGCGGGGCTTTCGTCCACGCTTGCCGATTATGCAAAATTCGCAAGAATGCTATTGAATGAAGGTCAAGCAGCAAAAAAGCGCATTCTGAAGGCAGAGACGCTCCGACTGCTGCACACCCCCTACGTTCCCTTTGATAAGCATCACAGCTGGGGACTCGGCGTGCGCGTTGTCACAAACGAGACCTATCGCGGCTTGCCGGTTGGAGCATTTGGCTGGAGCGGTGCTTACGGATCGCATTTCTGGATCGATCCCGTCAATCGGGTTGCGGCGGTGTTTCTGAAAAACTCCCGCATCGACGGCGGCGCGGGCAACGAATCGGCTCGCAATTTTGAAAAAGCGGTAGATAACTCCTTCAAGGAGGAATAAAACAAGCGAGGTGAACTTCACCTCGCTTTTTCATCTTTCATAACAAGATCAATCGAGCAGCCCCTGCTCTGCCTTGATGCGGTCTGCAAAATCAGTGGCAAGCTCGTCGCACCGCTCGTTGAAGGGATGCCCTGCGTGTCCCTTGACCCAAACCGTCGTCACGGCATGGTAATCGACGAGGGACAAGAGCTTTTCCCACAGATCGGGATTGAGCGCGGGAGATTTGTCCGCTTTCTTCCAGCCTCTGCTCTTCCAGCCTCTTGCCCAGCCCTGCTCCAAGGCATCAATGACGTACTTGGAATCGGACGTCAGCGTCACCTCGCAGGGCTCCTTAAGGGCGGAGAGTGCCTCGATCACGGCGGTCAGCTCCATGCGATTGTTGGTGGTGAGCGCCTCACCGCCCGAGAGCTCCTTGATATGCTTTCCGTAAACCAGGATCGCCCCCCAGCCTCCCACGCCGGGATTTCCGCGGCAGGAGCCGTCCGTATATACATCTACGTGCTTCATCAGATCATCCTTTTTTCTTGATTTCCCCTCTATTTTAACACATTTCCTCGGCTTTTGCAATCATAAACCCATAATTTTTGCGAAATGACTTGCATATTTTTAAGATTTTGTTTATAATAGAAGTGATCCTCCGTCAAAAAACGACAATCTGAGTTTTTTGATAATAAAAGATGGAAACGGAGAATATTATGGCAAAAGACACGAAAAAGAGAAGATGGCGCTGGGGCGACCGCAACGATGGCTACAAGCTTCGCACCATCAACCCCATGAACAAGTTTATGCCCTACGTCATGCCCCAGCGGTGCGACGCCTGCAACACCTACGCGGATATGTTCGACATCACCAAGACCGACAAGTTCTGCCGCGAGAAGGTGAAACAGGGCAAGGTAAACTTTTCCTTTTTGCACATCATGCTGGCAGCTTACGTCCGCGCGATCTCTCAGCGTCCCGGTCTGAACCGCTTCGTCAGCGGTCAGAAGATCTACCACCGCAACAAGATCGAGATCGTTATGACCGTCAAGAAGACTCTCTCCATTGATTCCCCCGATACCTGTATCAAGGTGGAGTTTGAGCCGGATGACACCATCGACGAGATCTACGACAAGTTCAACGCAGTCGTCTCCGCCGTTCAGTCCGCGCCCGAGGACAAGAGCTCCTTTGATAAGCTGAATAAGGTGCTTTCCCTCATTCCGGGACTGCTCTGCCGCTGGACGGTCAAGCTTTTGAACTTCCTTGACTACTTCGGACTTCTGCCTGCGTGGCTAGTCAAGCTCAGTCCCTTCCACGGCACCATGATCATCACCAGCATGGGGTCTCTCGGCATCCGTCCGATCTACCACCACATCTACAACTTCGGAAACCTTCCCGTCTTCCTTGCCTACGGCGGAAGACAGACGGTGGTGCATTGCGACAAAGAGGGCAAGGCTTACACCAAGAAGTATATCGAAATGAAGGCGGTCACCGACGAGCGTATCTGTGACGGCTTCTACTACGCATCTGCATTCAAGCTCATCAAGCGCTACGTGGAGAATCCTGAGCAGCTTGACGTCAAGCCCGAGCAGGTGTTTGAGGACATTGACTGATTAAAAAATGGGAGAAAGCGAAATCGCTTTCTCCCCCTCTTTTTTTCTCACGTCGAAAAAAATTGATTTCAGATAATTGACAGACCCGTTTTTTTGTGATATACTAATATGAATGTAAAAAACGGAAACACAGAACCGAAAGGATGTTTGCTATGAAATGGACGTCTCTGAACGAACTGCGGGAAAAATATCTTGCTTTCTTTGAATCCAAGGAGCATATCCGTCTCCCCTCTTACCCGCTCGTTCCCATCAACGATAAATCTCTCCTCCTGATCAACTCGGGCATGGCACCCATGAAGAAGTTCTTCACGGGTGAGGAGATCCCCCCTCGCCCCCGCGTGACCACTTGTCAGAAGTGCATTCGTACCCCTGACCTCGAGCGCGTGGGACACACCGCGCGTCACGGAACCTTCTTTGAGATGCTCGGGAACTTCTCCTTTGGAGACTACTTCAAGGAGGAGGCGATCGCATGGGCATGGGAGTTTTTGACCGAGACACTGGAGATCCCGAAGAACCTTCTCTGGCCCTCCATCTACGAGGAGGACGAGGAGGCTTACCGCATTTGGGTGGACAAGATCGGCGTCGATCCCGCTCACGTGGTCAGACTCGGCAAGGCAGACAACTTCTGGGAGCACGGAACCGGCCCCTGCGGCCCCTGCTCCGAGATCTATTTTGACCGTGGCGAAAAGTACGGCTGCGGATCCCCCGACTGCAAGCCGGGCTGCGAGTGCGACCGTTATATGGAGATCTGGAACAACGTTTTCTCCCAGTTCAACAACATGGGAGACGGCACCTACACCGAGCTGGCGCAGAAGAACATCGACACCGGAATGGGTCTGGAGCGTCTGGCGTGCGTAATGCAGGGTGTTGACAATATGTTTGAGGTGGACTCCATCCGCAAGATTCTGGACAGCGTCTGTAAGATCGCAGGAAAGGAATACGGAAAGGATACGAATACCGATATTTCCATTCGCGTGGTGACCGACCACATCCGCTCCGCGACCTTTATGATCTCGGACGGCGTCATCCCCTCCAACGAGGGACGCGGCTACGTGCTTCGCCGCATCCTACGCCGTGCCTGCCGTCACGGCAAGCTTCTCGGCATCAACCGCTCCTTCCTGCCTGAGCTTTGCGAGGTTGCCATCGGAGAATCCGAGGGCGCATACCGCGAGCTTGCAGAAAAGAGAGCGTACATTCTCAAGGTCATCGCGATGGAGGAGGAGCGCTTCGATGCGACCATCGACGCAGGTCTCTCCATTCTTTCCAACCTCGTTCGCCAGGCACTGGCAGAGGGCGCGGAAACCATTTCGGGCGATGACGTCTTCAAGCTTTACGATACCTTCGGATTCCCGCTTGACCTCACGCGCGAGATTGCAGAGGAGAGCCATCTGAAGATCGACGAGGCGACCTTCAACGTCCTTATGAAGCAGCAAAGAGACCGCGCAAGAAACGCGCGCGCAAATATTTCGGGCTGGAGTGACAGCTCCAAGTCCTTCCTCACCTCCCTGCCAAAGACCGACTTCGTGGGCTACACCGAGACGGCAATCGACGACGCCAAGGTGCTTGCCATCATCGTGGATGAGGAATCTGTCGAGGTCGCGAACGAGGGCAACTGCACGCTCGTTTTGGACAAGACGCCCTTCTACGGCGAGGGCGGCGGACAGATCGGTGACATCGGAACCATCTATGACAGAGATTCCCTTCTGACCGTGACCGACACCAAGAAGGTGGACGGCGTATATCTGCACCTTTGCACCATCGCAAACGGCGACGTTCGCGTGGGCGATATCGTCCGCGCAGAGATCGACCATGCAAGACGCGCATCCATCATGAGAAACCACTCGGCGTGCCATCTGCTTCAGGCGGCTCTCCGTCAGGTACTCGGCACGCACGTTGAGCAGGCAGGCTCTTACGTAGACGACGAGCGCGTCCGCTTTGACTTCACGCACTTCGCGGCTCTTACCGACGAGGAGCTGAAGAAGGTAGAGGGACTGGTCAACGCGCACATCCTCCTTGGCGAGGAGATCGTCACCATGGAGACCGACATCGAGACGGCAAAGGCAAACGGCGCAATGGCACTCTTCGGCGAGAAGTACGGCGCGGTCGTTCGCATGGTCAAGATGGGCGTATTCTCCACCGAGCTTTGCGGCGGAACGCACATGGACAACACCGGCAAGATCGGTCTGTTCAAGATCACATCCGAGTCCTCGGTATCCGCAGGCGTACGCCGTATCGAGGGTATCACGGGTCTTGGTGTAATGAAATATATCGCTGAGAATCAGGATCTGATCCAAGACACCGCAAAGGCACTCAAGGTTCAGAAGACCTCCGATCTCGTTCTCAAGGCAAATCAGCTTCACGCAGAGATCTCTGCCCTGAAGAAGGAGCTGGATTCCCTCAATTCCAAGATGGCGGCATCCAAGCTGGACGATATTCTGGGCGGTGCTGTGGCAGTCGGATCGGTTCGTCTTGCAACCGTTGACATGGGTGACGCGGCGGCAGACGTTGTCAGAAGCCTTGGCGACGAGCTCAAGGCGCGCTGCGACGACATCGTAGCCGTGCTCGCAACCAAGCGCGACAGCACGGTACAGCTTCTCGCGGTCGCAGGAAAGTCTGCGGTTGCGGCAGGCGCACACGCAGGCAAGCTGGTGGGCGCGGTTGCGGCAGTCACCGGCGGTAAGGGCGGCGGACGTCCCGACAACGCGATGGCAGGCGGCAAGGACGCCTCCAAGCTCGCAGAAGCATTCGCAACTGCCAAAGAAACGCTTGGCGGTATGCTGAAGTAATTTTCATAAAAAAAAGCGTGGCAGATGCATTTGCATCTGCCACGCTTTTTCGGTATCAGTCGTCCGAACGAGGTGCTTCTTTTTTCGCCGTCGCCAGAAAATAGACGCCGTAGAAGGCAAGGATATAGATGACGAAAAGTCCGATCACACCCATAGGATAGAGGATCTTGTTCCCCTTCACCAAAGAATAGACGATCTCGTAGGGTGTTCCGTCACCCCGAACCAGGAACATATAGTTGTAATCCAGGAGGTGATTTGCGATCATCGCGCACAGAGCAAACCCGAACAGAATCGCAAAGGTGATGGGAATGTTCTTCTTTTTCATGCTCGCCATACCCGAGATCGCGATGAACAGAGAGGCGAATCCAGAGATGGAATGGGTGATTCCCGAAATCACGTTGTCAAAGCAAAGAACGGGATAGGTGCCGTAGTTGTTGCCCGCCGCGTAGGTGCCGAGAACTGCGCCGAGGATTCCAAAGACCAGTACGAAATCCAGAGACGCCTCCTTCGTGCGCCCCCGTGAGAAGGCGGCAAGCGGAATGGCAATCAGCATAATACTGCACAAAAAGAGGGGAAGCTCGTAAAGTGCCGTCGTCGCATCCTTCGATCTGATGCACATCAGAACGATCTTGAAGATCTCAAAGGAGTCGATCAGGATCGCCGCCCAAACGAGAATGCGGTTCTTCTGTGCGTCGCTCGCGTCTCGGTTTTTCCGTCCGATCAGGATCGCGAGTGTCACCATCACGATCATCAAAAAGGTCACAAACGTCAGATGCTGCCAAGACAGAAATCCCTCTGCCTCGCGCTCATATCCTCCAAAGCCAAAAAATTCTCTCATAATGTCACTCCAAAATTCAAAAAGATAGTGTCATTATAACACATAAAAAGCAATTTGTACAGCGGTTTCATCAAAATTCGTCAATTCTCCAAACCTGCAAAGGAATTGAGCTTGAGATCGGTCTCAAACATTCTTGCCCAAGGCATTCTGACCGAGATGTTTTCCACCAAGGCGGCAAGCTCGGGGTAGTTTTCTTCCATATACGCGCAGATCTCCTCCTTGACGAGTGCGGCGACCTGACCGTCCGTACCGTCCACGCCGCGATAATGCAAACCAAGTGCTGCAAGGTGCGTCTCTGCCACCTTTTGGCGCGCGTGCGCCATATAGCCGATATCCTCGTAATAGCGGTGCAACAGAAATTCGCGGTTACCCTTCTCGTCCCCTCCCAAGAGGTAGAGAACAGACTGACAGAGCGCCGTCCCAATGGTGTTGGAGGAGGTGTTCCAGCCTGCATAGGCGTGGACTCTCAGCATCAGCCCTTCCCGTTGCATCAGGCGCGTCAGCTCGGTATCGGCGGTGTTTGGCCACGCCACGTCCGCCACCGCAACCGTCTTGCCCGCGTCAAGCGCATACTCCATAAAGTTGACGAACTCGGCAAGATTGCGCTCTATATCGTACGCCATCACGTACCCGGGATCTCCCTTGTCCACCATCTGCGAGCCAATGTTGACCGCAAGCAGGATATCCGCCTCGGAGAGAGAGTAGACTTGGATTCCGTTAATCGAAAGAATGTGATATTTGACCGTCTCTGAAACGATCCGATCCTCAAACTGCGGCACCGTCAGCCCCCCCTTGGAGGAGGCGTAATGCACGTACACCTTGGGACGCACACATGACAGCTCTGCCACCGCGCGCGCAAGAAGCGTCAAGCCCGTATCGTCGGCAGACGGGTACATCGCGGTCTTTTTGTGCAAGGTATTGTCCTTGAGGAATTCCCTCACGGTCATCTGATCCATAGAGGTAAACCCATAGACCGCCGCGTCGTCCTGCGGGACGATGAAATAGTCGATGTCGCCATCCCGAACGAATTCCAGCGCGCGCATCAGAACCGTGAGGTTGGTCCTTCTTCTCTCCACGTAGTCGGAAAGCTCGCGCTCGCCAACGGTCGCCTTCACGCGGTCAAAATCGGCGCGGTCGGTGTCGGAGAGCTTCCCCAACATCTTCAGATGGGTGTATTTTCCCCACAGGTGGATCTCCGCGCCCATCCGCTCGTAGTAATCGGGCTCCTCGTCATCCGAGGAATAGGTGGGACATCGCATAATCAGCCCAAAGGCGTACAGCTTCATACGAGGGTTTGCCGCCCTCAACCTATGTATAAGCTCCAGACGCGCAATTAATTCCTCTTTTTTGGAATGATGCAGTCTCGATGGCAGAATTCCGCCGTAGACCAAGGTGTCCAAAGAGAGGATCATAGCGTCAGCCCCCTCGACCTGCTCGGTCAGCCAGTCGGCGATCCTTGCCACGTCCCCCGGCGTTTTCTTTTTGCCCATGATCTCCCGCGGGGGCAGGATCAGCTCGCAATCGGTCCTTGGCATCATACGGGGATAGTCAAAATTGCAGGGACGCTCGTCGAGCGGGAGCATCACGATCTTTGCCTTTGCCACGTCAAATCTCTCCCCTCTCGTCCTCAAGCAAGAGGACGCATTTTGCAAGCATCCGCATCACGTGGAAGGGGCCCTTGTAGGTATGCCCCTTGCAGGGAGGCTCGGTGGGCTTTCCATCCCGTCTGAGGTATCCATACCACTCGCCGTATTCCCTGTCCGAGAAATGCTCAAAGGCATACGCCGACACCTGCTTGAAGATCCGCTTGTACTTCGCGTTTTTCGTGTACTGATAGAGCATCAAGGAAGCGATCATCGCCTCGTTGTGCGGCCACCACAGCTTCATATCGTGCTCGTACGCCTCCACGGGAAGTCCCAGCACATCCTTAAAATAGGTGATGCCGCCGTACTCCTTGTCCCAACCGCGCTCGAACGCCTCGTCAAACACAAGCGAGGCAAAATCGGCAAGCTCACCGTCTCCGCGCTTGATCGCCTCGTCAAGGAGAAACCACGCGCACTCAATGTCGTGCCCGGGATTGATGACGCGGCAGGGCGCGCTGTCCAGAATCACGCCGTTGTCCTCGGCATTGATATTTTCAAACATCGCATGGTACTCGCTCTTGTAAAAGCATCGGATGTCGGCGATCAGCCCTGTGATGATTTGGTCGTATTTCGCGTAATTCTCGCGGTCAGCGTCTCGCATGATCGAGGCGACGTTGAGCAGGATCATGGGATTTGCCAACGCCTTTGTATTTCTCGTCTCGGCGTAGCTCTTGGGGGTGATCTTGTAGGGGTCGGTCGCGAGGTCGAGGTACATTCCGTACACGAAGTCAAAATACCTTCCGGCGGTATTCAGATACGTCTCGTCTCCCGTCGCCATATAATACTCGGCGTTCGCGATGATGTAGAAGGTCTCGCTGAACCAGTAGCGACGCTTGCGCAGGGGCCTTCCGTCACGCGTGACGGTGAAAAACATTCTGCCGTCATCGTCGATGCAATGCTCCGTTGCAAAATCAATGCAGCTCTTGGCAAACGCCAGATACGCGGGATTCTTCTCAATATGGTTGTAAAGATAGGAGAACATCCAGCCCGCTCTGCCCTGCATCCACACGCTCTTGTCCTCGGAATAGACCTTTCCATATCGGTCCACGCAGTTCAGAATTCCGCCGTACACCTCATCCTGCGCGTGCTCCAGCCAAAACGGTACGCAGGAGTCCAAAAGCTCGCTTCTCAGTTTTTCATAGGTTGTTTTCATATTTCACCCGATCCTTTCAGCGGCATCAGATCTTTTCCCGATGCCCGTCTTTGATTTCACTGCCCTTATTGTACCACAAACGCGCCCTGCAGTCAAGTTTTTGATGTGTGAAAATGGAAACGGAGCAAATAAAAAGAAGCAACCATAGAGCATTGCTCTAAAGGACAGTTTTCAAAAAAAACGGTATACCTCTTTTAACATATACCGTATTTTTTGTATTTGTGAGCACAAATGCAGTGCTTGTCAAGAAATAAAGACAAAAATATCCCGTCAGATTTTTTAGGTCTGACGGGATATTTTTATTTCATTGTTGCTGATAATTTAATCTCGGAAACTCCGTCCGCAGTCATAACGAACAGTGCCGTATCCGCGTTTTTTTCGTTAGATTCGAGAAGCAATTTTCTAAAAGCAAAGGATGGAATATCAATGTTATCATCCTGCCACATACATAAAACGAAACCTATTTCGCTGTCTTTTGTTTCTTGCATTTGACAAAGCAAAGCTTTTTCATCCGATTTTTCTTCCGATAATGCATTTCGTATGATTGTGCTGTACTCGTTTCCTTTGGCAGAGTGCAAAACGATAGCTTGTGTGTATTGACCTTTTTCAGCACCAGAGAGCAATTTTGTTGCCGTATTCATCATGCCATTAAAGACGGTCAAATTAGGAACTGCTTTTGTTTTAAGTTCATATAACGCTTTCATTGTTCTTCCCTCCATCAAAACAACTATATTTTCTATTTTCCTGCCGGTAAACAAATGACACCCAAAACTGTCCTTTAGGGCAACGCTCTATCGGGTTGCTTCTTTTTTATGTTGTCTCATTCTCCTTCAAGGCCGCATCCAATTCAAACGTCTTACAGGAATAGATGTAGAAAACGTCGGGATGCCCGCGAGGGTGAGGGTTTCCTGATTGATACCGTTATCCCTTTTCGTATAAAATCATTCCACTACAACGGGCTTCTCGTTGTAGTCCTCGCAGAGAAGGTTCATCGCGTGGCAAAGCTTGTGATAGTAGACAAACGTGCCGATTCCCAAAAAGAGGGATCCAAAGATTTGCAATACCCAGAAATCATTCGTTCCGAAATTATAACGAATATCCCGCCTTTCCAATGCTTCCTCTATGCGCTGCGCGATATGATAATGCCAACAGAGCATTGCGATCGAAAAGGTGAAAATCGAAAGAATGTATACAAACAGGAAGTTCATGGTCTTGGACCGATCCGGCTTTGGCGCGATCTTGTCAAGATCAAAGGAAAACGGAATAAAAAATATGATCGTATAAATACCAAACGTCAGAATACTGAAGAGCATTAGCTTCCACATGCTTCTGTCTGTTTGCAGCTTGGGGGGAACGTACGCTTTTTCTTCATCGTCATAAGGGTATTTGTATGCCATGGCTTTCTCCTTTCAATTTTTGAGAAGTTTGTAATTCCATTATATTACACAAAATACAAAAAGTCAAGTAAAAATACATTATTTTACAAATAAATATTCCTCATCCTTGTGCAAACGTGGCTTGTCGGGTACGCGCTTCAAGGATCTCAGGAACACCACCGACAGACACGCCGTGACCGCCAGCGCAATGAGATCGGAGATGGGTGCGGCGAAGAGCAAAAGCTCCACGCTCGGAGATAGGCTCGGCAGGATCAGGATCAGGGGCACGAAGCACACCACGTCCCGCACCATGGACGAAACGACCGCAAACCCCGGCTTCCCCGCCGCCTGAAAGAAGATAGAGTTGGTCTTGACCACGCAGCTCACCGTGATGAGAGAGAGGAAGATCCGCACCGTCTTTTCTCCGAATTTCCAATACGCCCCCGGGTTTGGAATGTTGCTCGGCATACCAAAAAGCCCGACGATGAATCGCGGTGCAAGCTCAAACAGAAGGGTGAAGGACAGCCCCACGCCAAGCGTCAGGATCATGATCTTTCGGTAAAGCTCCCGCACGCGGTCGTGCTTTTCCGCCCCTACGTTGTAGCTGATGATGGGCTGACAGCCAAGCACCACGCCAACCACCAGATTGATGACCACCGTGAACACCTTGCTCACGATCCCAATGACCGCGATGGGAATATCCGCACCGTACTCCGACAAGGAGCCGTATCTTGCAAACTGCACGTTACAAAGGATCGCCACCACGACGATGGCAACCTGCGTGATAAAGGTAGAGCCGCCCAGCCCCACGACCGCGCCAACCGACGAAGGGCGTGGCAGAAAGCTCGCACCCGTCAGTCTGAAGGTCTTGGTTCTGAAGAAATAGGCAAGGGTCGCTCCAAAGCTTACGCCCTGCCCGATGACGGTGGCAAGCGCCGCGCCCGTCATTCCCATCTTGAACCCGAAAATGAAGACGGGATCGAGAATGATGTTGGTAACCGCCCCCAGAAGCATGGAGATCATCGCCCACGCGGGGCTTCCGTCGGCGCGGATGATGGAGTTCATCATGTTGCAGAGAATAAAAATGGGCATCATCGCCAGCACGATGTCAAGATACTCGATGGCGTAGGCAAGCGTGTTTTCGGTCGCGCCAAAGAGCGTGAGCATCGGTACCTTGATGGGATAAATGACGGCGATCATCAAAAGCCCCGACAAAAACGCCGCCGTAATGCTACCTCCGATCGCGCGATGCGCGCCCCCGTCATCGTTCTTGCCCTGATAGATATTCAGATAAGCCGCGCAGCCGTCTCCAAAGCACCACGCGAATGCCTGCGCGATGATAAACACGGGAAACACCACCCCCGTCGCGGCATTTCCGAGCGTGCTGAGCTCGCTGTTGCCGATAAACATCTGATCGACGATATTATAGAGCGAGCTGATGAGCAACGACAGCACGCAGGGGATGGAAAAACGAAGCATCAGTCGGTTGATGCTCCCCTCCCCGAGAGAAAGATTCGTTTGATTCTGATTCATGGACGTTCCTTTTTTGATTTCATCTGTTGTAACCAGTATTGCCCTGTCGGCTCTATTTTACCATAACTGCCGCTGGGTGTCAAGAGAATGCCGCATCAGAATCTTAAATGTATATAACCAAGACAAAATATCGTTTTTTGTTGTATTGTCATTATTCCTAATTATTAAACATGTATCAATATATAGCATGTAAACCGAGAATTACAGATAAAATTATTTTATTCTCAGATAAAAATTCTCTTGCATTTGATCAGTTTGTTTGGAAATGATAAAGAATATATGATCCCCAAGTGAGAACAGAAATCCTCCCGCATAGCAGGTGGGGTTTCATTTTCGGGCATCGCCATGCCCGATACCGACCGCGCAAGGCATAGCCTCTTTTCAGCCACGCGACCATCGCGTGGTTTTCGTTATACATAAAGCAAAAAGCACCCCGTGGGGTGCTTTTTGCTTTATGGGAAATTACGCCCTCCGTCTCCTGCGGCGGACGATCGCGCGAACGATCAGCGCAATCAGCGTGATCAGAACCGCGATCAGAAGGAGCGCGACGTAGGTGAATACGTTTGCATTTTTCAACATCTTAATGGGGTTGAGGCTGGCATAGACCACCTTCCGTCCGTCGGTCTGTGCGTAACGCGCGTCCATCTCTCCACCCATCTCGCAGAGATAGTCCGCAATCGCATCCCACTCCTTGAGGGGCTTGCCGTTCTCGTCCTTGATGACGTAGTTGACAAGATCGCCCGTGGCAATGGGATTGCCGTTCTCATCGCGGGGCGTGATGGAGATCAGACCCATAGAGGTCTCCTCCACAGAGCCCAGCATCTGACCCATATACATACCCGCGACCACGAAATAGAGCGTGTCGTCGTCAATGGCTTCCGTTTTGCCGTCGTCCCGACGGAGCATTGCGTAATCGACCTTGTTAAAGATCATGCGGTAACGGTTAAAGGAATACTCCACGCCCGACATAAAGAGCTGCGCCGACCGCATCAGAGGCTGAATGGATGCGTCCAGCTCAATGGCGTTTTTCAGATCCTTGCCCGTAAGGTAGATGCCGATCAGCTCGCCCTCGGTTCCCACACCCAAGGATGCGGCATTAAAGACGTCCGAGACGGTGACGTTTCCTTTCGGCAGACTGCCGCGAACCACGCCAGACGCCGTGACCGCCATGTCCACGCGCTTGCCTGTGGCGCGCTCGACCGCCCACTTGTAGGCGTCCGAAAAGACGTTGCCAAGGGTGGATTCATGCTGCGTTGCATAGACCTCGTCGACCGTGTCAAAGGTGTAGGGGTTGTTCAGCAGCACCTGATCGAAGGTATAACCGTAATCCTTGAGGTAATCCTCCTCAACCAAAGCCTTGTAGCCCTCAACCAAGGCGGCGATCTCCTCGTCCTCCGAGACAGTCTCGTCAATAGGGATCAGCTCATAGCCTGCAAGCGTTACCTGCTTGCCGTCAAATTTCAGCTTCAATACGCCTAAATTGCGGCCGTACTCGGCGGCGGAAACGATCAGCGTTCCGTTGACCGAGATCGCATCCGAAAGGGTGGTATGCGTGTGTCCCGAAACGATCACGTCAATGCCGTCAACCGCCTCTGCAAGCTCGTAATCCTCGCCCTTTCCGTCCTCGGTGCCGCTATGAGAGAGACAGATCACCACGGGGTGCTGTCCGTAAAGCGCCTCACATTCACCAACGGCAGCAGCCACGGTCTCCTTCGCGACCGCGATGGGATCCTCAAAGACCATGCCCGAGTTTGGCGCGCAGTCGTCGGCATCGTAGCCGAACACGCCAAAGATCGCGTAATAAACACCGCCGCGCTCCAGAATGACGTAATCCTTCACGCCGTAACCGTTGTAAGCCGCCCAGACCTCGGGGTCATATCCCGCCTGTCCCTCAAGCGGGGGCAGGTAATTCGCGCAAACGAGGGCAGGCAGAGGGTCTCCGCTTGCAACCGCCGCATTCAGCATGGATTTCAATCCCGACTGGAGATAGTCGTATTCGTGGTTTCCGAAGGTGGTAACGTCATATCCCATCGCACCCATCATGCGAAGCTCGATCGCAGAGGTGGGGTACGCGGTCTGGAAAAGCGAGCCCATCGAAAAATCTCCGCCGTCCACGAGAATGGCGTTGGGATCCTTTGCCTTTTGCGCCTTGATCGCAGTCATCAGACGGGCATAGCCGCCGTATTCTCCCTCTCCCGTCTCGTTTGCCGAGGGGAGCAGATGCGAATGCAGATCGTGTGTAAAGAGGACGGTGACCTCCGTCTGTGACGCCGTCGCCGACGCGGGGAACAAAAATCCAACGGTGGCGCAAGTCAAAAGCGCCAGAAGCAGTGCAACAATTCGTTTCAATTTCATAAAAAGCCCTTCCTTTCAACGTCATGAATCAGGTTCTTGCAATTCTATTTTACCACAAGTTGGCGAATGTGTCAATCAAAAAGTGAGGAGGGGGTAAAGAACGAAGAAAGCACCCCCGAGGGGGTGCATCTCGCGCTTGATGGCGCGAGATGGGCGCCACTCCGCAACCGTCGCATAGTCGTCTGCCGTCGCCTGCGTCTGCTCGGCTCGGCATACTCCTTGCTTGCCGCTTGCCGCCATTGTCGGCAAGCTGGGTTGAAAAACAGCGCGAAAAACGTGCCACCGGCACCTTTTCGCTTGTTTTCAGATTCGAACTGCCGCGCCGATTGGGCGCGGCAGTTCACATGGAAAAGGGTGGCGCCTCCAAAACAAAAAGCACCCGATTGGGTGCTTTTTGTTTTGAGGTGCGTTGACAAAAAAGATGCCACCTTAAAAATCATTTCATTTGACTTTTTCGATATTCATCAATCGTTGCTTTGCGAATGTTCTTAACTTGAAAAGCAAAAAGGAAAGAGAAAACCAAATCAATCATTTCCAATACAATAAAGGCTGTGAATATAATGCCTTCGTTTTGAAGATTTTTGGGGAGCAAAGATATATTTTCCATCAATACAAAGCATCCGAATATATTAACGAATAACATCACGATTCCCAATATACACAATGCAAAACAAATTTTATATTTTGTGGGATACTTTATGTTTTCTAAATCCTTATTTTGTTCCACAGCATGCGTATTCATATTGAATGCAGGCCTGCCGCGCCAATGCCCGCGATATTCTTTTGAATCACTGCCAACAAAATACACGTCGGAATTGAAGCAGAATTTCCCCAATTTCGGATATTTGGGATAATTTCTTATATAGATTATTGTAATCAGAAAATACAAAGCACCGATCAGGCAGAGGAGGATTCCCAAAAACATCAATCCGTTTCGGTCAACGGTACCGCTCTCGTGTTGAAAAGCGCTGTATAACAGTAATGAACCGACACCTACAAAAATGCCGATAACGAGTATGATAGTAAACCAAATATACGAAATATACTCGCGTTTTACTTTTCCGTTAAAAATATCTTTTTTCATATCCCCACCGCCTTTCTTGGATTTATTATATCATGTTTTCTGATATTTTTCAATATTTGCCGTAAAAAAGACATGGTAAAGGTTCACTTCTACTCCCTTGCCCGAAAAATGCCGTTTGGCATCTTTTTATTTTCACAAAAATCCGAATTTCAATAAAAGATGAAAACAGGCAAAAAACGAAGAAAACCCGAGAAAATCTCGGGTTTTTCGGTTGGGATCTTTTTTGTCAACACGTCTTGGCGCGTGTTGACAAAAAAGATGCCATCTTGAAAATGTCGAAAACCCTTGTATTATAAGAATTTGTACCATTTTCTCAAAGTTTTGATAATGTTTTTTCACCCTTTTCGTCTGCGTGATGTGTTCTTTCGCAAAAATAAAGCTTTTACGAAAAAGATGCCATTTGTCACCTGAGTTTTTACGAAAAAGATGACCGCAAACAATTAAGCTTTGGCTGTCAGTACAGTCATTCTGTCAATTTTGGGTAAGCTTCTTGAGTATCTTTATACAATCTTAATACCGCTCGGTAGAGTGCTAACGTCGTCTTTATCTGTTTTTTGGTAAAATGTATATAGTAGAAAGAGTATAAGGAGAGGTGTATAATGCGGCCTTTACATAGATTTAAGCTGTCATCATTTCAAGTAATTTTACTTGGCTTTGCGGCAGTGATACTGATCGGAGCGTTTCTGTTAATGCTCCCTATATCAAGCAAAGATGGTGGTGTAACGCCGTTTTCGGATGCCTTGTTCACATCAACCTCGGCTGTTTGCGTAACGGGACTAATCGTGCAGGATACGGCTACCTATTGGTCGTATTTTGGACAGGCTATCATTCTCATACTCATTCAGATCGGAGGCTTGGGTGTTGTAACGGTTGCAGCTTCGGTATCGATTCTCGCAGGCAGAAAGATCGGGCTTGGACAGCGAAGCACGATGCAGGAGGCAATGTCAGCCCCAAGCGTTGGCGGTATCGTTCGTCTGACTTGGTTTATTCTCAAAGGTGTGCTTATTATTGAAGCGATCGGTGTGCTTGCTATGCTCCCCGTATTCTGCATCGACCACGGAGCAAAAGGAATATGGATGACGGTGTTCCACTCCATATCGGCGTTCTGCAACGCAGGCTTTGACATTATGGGAGATGTTAGCGGACAGTATTCCTCACTTACCGCCTATGCCGCGCACCCCATAATCAGCATTGTAATTATGCTACTCATCATAATCGGAGGTATCGGCTTCTTGACTTGGGAGGATATATACAGGCACAAATGGCATGTCAAAAAATACCGCACGCAAAGCAAGATCATACTTGCGATGACGGGTGTGCTGATATTCATTCCCACGCTGTATTTCTTCTTCTGTGAGTTTGAAGAATATGCTATTGGTGAGCGAATACTGCTATCTCTATTTCAAGCAGTAACACCGAGAACGGCAGGCTTCAATACGGCAAACCTCGGACTTATCAGTGAGGTCGGACTCTTGCTTATGATCTTCCTGATGCTTGTGGGAGGCTCACCCGGATCAACCGCAGGCGGTATGAAAACCACAACGCTTGCCGTTCTGTTTGCTTCTGCAACCTCGGTTTTCCGTAAGAAAGAGAACGCACAGATGTTTAAGCGCCGAATTGCAGATGATACAGTCAAGCACGCCTCGGCGATCTGTCTTTTATATATCGTGCTGTTTTTGCTCGGCGGTGCAGTCATAAGTGCTGTTGAGGGATTACCTCTGATGACCTGCCTTTACGAAACGGC
>JAZSBE010000020.1:0-10225 GCA_045602215.1 Eubacteriales bacterium
CGCGGCTACAACATCATGAAGGGTTACTACAAGATGCCCAAGGCCACGGCGGCCGCCATCGACAAGGACGGCTGGCTCCACACCGGAGACCTGGCCGCCCGCACCCCGGAAGGCAACTACCGCATTACCGGCCGCCTCAAGGACATGATCATCCGCGGCGGTGAGAACATCTACCCGAAGGAAATCGAGGAATTCATCTACACCCATCCGAAGGTGAAGGACGTACAGGTCATCGGCGTTCCCGACGAGCAGTACGGCGAGGAGATCATGGCGTGCATCATCCTCAAGGACGGCGAGACTATGACCGTCGAGGAAATGAAGGAGTACATTGGCGCCAACATGGCAAGACACAAGGTGCCGAGGTACGTTGATTTCGTGGATTCCTTCCCGACCAACGCGGCAGGAAAGATCCTCAAGTACAAGATGCGCGAGGACGCAGTCGAAAAGCTGGGTCTGCAGAAGGCGAATAAAGTGGTGACGGCGTAATGTATCAGAATCGAATTGAAATCATCGACGCGCATTGCCACATCTACCCCGAGAAGATCGCCGCCAAGGCGGCGATCAGCGTGGGGAACTTCTACCGCGAGGAGCCGGCTTGCGGCGGAACGGTAGAGGAGCTACTCGAGAAGGGAAGCGCCGTTGGCGTGGACCGCTTCGTGGTGCAATCGGTGGCGACCGCCCCCAAGCAGGTGGCGAGCATCAACGCCTTTATTGCGAACGAGGTGGAGAAGCATGACGGGCGGCTGATCGGATTCGGAACGCTTCACCCCGAGAGCGAGGATATCCGAGGCGATCTCGAGCATCTCTGTGAGCTTGGGCTGAAGGGCGTCAAGCTTCATCCCGACATTCAAGGGTTCAAGATCGACGATTACCGATGCCTCAAAATCTACGAGCTTTGCGAGGAGAAGGGACTTCCGATCCTCATGCACACGGGGGACTACCGCTACGATATGTCCAACACCAACCGCTTGATCCCCGTCTTGAAGATCTACACGGGTCTGACCCTGATCGGCGCGCATTTTGGCGGCTGGTCGATGTGGGAGAGGGCGAGCGAGGAGCTGGTGGATCTGCCAAACGTTTTGGTTGATTGCTCGTCCAGCCTGTCCTATATTCCTCTTGAAACCTCCCGCGAGATCATTCGCCGCTACGGCGCGGGTCGCGTGCTTTTCGGGACTGATTTTCCCCTGCATTCCCCCATTGACGAGATGCGTCTCTTTGAGGCGCTCGAGCTGGAGGAGTGGGAAAAGGAAGCGATCCTTAGCGGCAACGTCAAGAGACTTCTCAAGATATAACATCTGTAATTTCAAAAAGGAGTGAACGGTATGAAATTCAGCAAGGATACGGTTTGCGTTCAGGGTGGCTACACCCCCGGAAACGGCGAGCCGAGACAAATTCCGATCGTGCAGAGCACGACCTTCAAATACACGTCGGGAGCGGCAATGGGAGATCTGTTTGATCTGAAGGCTTCCGGATATTTCTACTCCAGACTGCAGAACCCCACCTGTGATACGGTTGCGGCAAAGATCTGCGAGCTGGAGGGGGGTACTGCCGCAATGCTGACCTCCTCGGGTCAGGCAGCGTCCTTCTACAGTATCTTCAACATTGCGTCCTGCGGCGACCACGTGGTCTCCTCGGCGACCATTTACGGCGGAACCTTCAACCTCTTTGCCGTTACCATGAAGCGTATGGGCACCGACTTTACCTTCGTTTCCCCCGACGCGAGCGAGGAGGAGCTGCACGCGGCGTTCCGTCCCAACACCAAGGCGATGTTCGGCGAGACGATTGCAAATCCCGCCCTGACCGTTTTGGATATCGAGAAGTTTGCAAGAGTGGCGCACGCGCACGGCGTTCCCCTGATCGTGGACAACACCTTTGCAACGCCCGTCAACTGCCGTCCCTTTGAGTGGGGCGCGGATATCGTTACCCATTCCACCACCAAGTATATGGACGGTCACGGCGCGGCTGTGGGCGGCTGTATCGTGGATTCGGGTAAGTTCAACTGGCTGGCGTATCCCGATAAGTTCCCCGGACTTTGCACCCCCGACGAAAGCTATCACGGCGTGACCTACGCCAAGGATTTCGGACTTGCGGGCGCGTATATCACCAAGGCGACCGCTCAGCTCATGCGCGATTTCGGCTCGGTTCAGTCTCCCCAGAATGCGTTCATTCTCAATCTGGGTCTTGAGAGCCTGCACGTGAGAATGGCGCAGCATTGCAAGAACGGTCAGGCTGTGGCAGAGTTCTTGCAGAATCACGACAAGATCAACTGGGTGGTTTACCCGGGACTCAAGTCGGACAAGAATTATGAAGTCGCGCAGAAGTATCTCCCGAGCGGTAGCTGCGGCGTCGTCAGCTTTGGCGTCAAGGGCGGCCGTGAGGCGGCAGGCAAGCTGATGGAGAAGCTGAAGATCGCTGCCATCGAGACGCACGTTGCCGACGCGCGTTCCTGCTGCCTGCATCCTGCCAGCACCACTCACCGCCAGATGAGCGACGAGGAGCTGCTCGCGGCGGGCGTATCTGCCGACCTGATCCGCCTTTCCTGCGGACTGGAGGGCACCGAGGATCTCATTGCAGATCTCGCCCAGGCACTCGACCAAATTTAAGTTTTAGGAGCGTGAAGACATATGCCGATCAGAATACCCAATGATCTCCCTGCCGTGAAGGTGCTGACCGACGAGAATATCTTCGTGATGACCGAGAAGCGGGCGATCACACAGGACATTCGTCCTCTGAAGATCCTCTTGCTCAATCTCATGCCCAAGAAGATCGAGACCGAAACGCAATTTTCAAGGCTCCTCGGAAACACCCCTCTGCAGGTGGAGCTGGAGCTGATCCACACCAAGAGCCACCTCTCCAAGAACGTCTCGCAGGAGCACCTGCTCTCCTTCTACAAGACCTTTGACGACGTCTGCGACCGCAACTTTGACGGCATGATCATCACGGGCGCGCCAGTGGAGCAGATGCCCTTTGAGGAGGTCGAGTACTGGGAGGAGCTTTGCCGCATCATGGAGTGGAGCAAGACCCACGTGCACAGCACCTTCCACATCTGCTGGGGCGCGCAGGCGGGGCTCTACTACCACTTTGGCGTGGACAAGGTTCCGCTTGACAAGAAGATGTTCGGCGTCTTCCCGCACGAGGTCGCTTACAAGAGATCCATTCTCTTCCGCGGCTTTGACGACCGCTTTATGGTTCCGCACTCCAGACATACGGGGCTGGATATGGACAAACTCAAGAAGACCAAGGAGCTCAAGATTCTGGCGGCGTCCGAGGAGGCAGGCGTTTTTGCCATTTCCACCAAGAACGGCAAGCAGATCTTCATCACGGGTCACCCTGAGTACGATCCCCATACCCTCAAGAGCGAGTATGACAGAGACGTGGCGGCAGGGAAGCCGATCGAGATCCCCAAGAACTATTTCCCGGGAGACGATCCCAAAAAGGAACCTCTCGTTTCCTGGAGATCTCACGCAAATCTGCTCTATTCCAACTGGCTCAACTATTTCGTCTATCAGACGACACCCTACGATATTACACAGATCAAATAAACAAAGAAGACGCAGGTGTGAACGCCTGCGTCTTCTTTTTATTCGGTTTTCTGATAAGCCAACCGCTCGTCGCCCGATTCGAGATAGATGATCCCGCAATAGGAGAAGCCGTTCTTGGCGAGAGATTTCTGCATAGGAATATTGTTGCGATGGGTGTCGATTTTAAGATTTTTGCACTGCGAGAAGCAGTAGTCGTAGCAAAAGGACGCTACACCAAAGCGGTGGGACGTGACGGCGATGCGGTGAAGCACGCCGTAGGGAAGACCGTTCTTCCAGCCCCCCTCGTAGATCTTTTTGTAGGTGGGATCCTCACCGAAAAAATAGCAAAACACCCCAAGGATCTCCTCCCCCTCGACGCAAACGAACAGTCGATTGCAGGCGATGTCCTCGCGCAAAGTATCCTCGTCGGGATAGCTGTCCCCCCATTGGGTGGGATTGCCGTTTTCTCTCATATAGGTTCGCGCGTGATCGTAAATGGGCAGAATGAAGGCGAGATCCTCTGCCGTCGCGTGGCGTATCTGCATAAGCACCTCCGTGTTGTAAAAGCTACCATTATCATACCACGTTCGACTGCTTTTTTCAATCCCCGAGGCAAAAATTGTTGCCACGCTATTGACATTTTCGCCGTTTTGGAGTAAAATAATAGTACAACA
This sequence comes from Eubacteriales bacterium, assembly GCA_045602215.1. Taxonomy (GTDB): domain Bacteria; phylum Bacillota; class Clostridia; order Oscillospirales; family CAG-272; genus UMGS1865. Next base: position 4,196 of record JAZSBE010000020.1, read on the forward strand.
AAGTGTTGAAAGGAGAAGAAAATGGACGCATTGAAAAAGCTCTTTCCTTACTCTTTCACAAAAAAGAAGAGTTTGGGCGATCTTATCGTGAACATCATCGTTTACCTTCTGGCAGGAATTGTCGGAGCGGCTCTGATCGGCTTGCTTGGAGGCATTCCTGTGATCGGTGCTGCCCTCAAGATCGTGGGTTGGTTGATCGATCTCTACGTTCTGGTCGGAATCATTCTCTCGGTTCTCCATTACATGAAGGCGATCAAGTAAATCAAAAAAGGATTTGCGACGCGTCGCAAAGCCCTTTTTCAGCCCTGCGCCCGATGTTCTAAACCAAAGCACCACCGCATAGATTTTAGCAAGTGAAATTCTGAAAGGCGGTGCTTTTGATGAAGGCGTGTGTGAAAAAACGGGTGGTATCCGTGATGTTGATCCTTGTGATCCTGTGCGGAGGTGTGATTCCCGCCATGGCGGAGCAGGGGAGTGCTGTTGAGGTTTCCCACGGGCTGGCGGTGCTCTCTGCGGGGACAGACGTCGCGTTCTCCGCTATGGTGGGGAATGATATCGTGTTCTCCTCCGACGGCTTTGCGCGGGGCTTGAACCTCTCCTCCGTGCGCTATATTACCGTGATGAGCGTTCCCTCTGTGACCGAGGGAGAGCTGCTGCTGGGGTCCTCCAAGGTGGTAGCGGGGCAGACCCTCACGGCTGACCAGCTCCTTAATATGACCTTCCACCCCGCAGCCGAGGAGCGGATGCGCGCGAGCTTTACCTTTACGGCAAACGGCGGCGCGACGGCGATGATCTGCAGCCTGTATCTTCTTGACGAGGTCAATTATACCCCCACGGTCAGTATGGCATCGGGGCTTTCCCTTGACGTGCAGACCTACAAGGGCGTGGCGGCGTACGGCACGCTCTCGGCGTACGATCCCGACGGAGACGACTTGATCTTTGAGATCGTCAGCTACCCCAAAAACGGTACGCTGACCCTCACCGATGCAGGCAGGGGCGCGTACGTCTACAAGCCCTTTTCGAGCTACGTCGGCCCCGATTCCTTTACCTACGTCGCGCGTGACCGCTACGGCAACTACAGCGCGTCGGCGACCGTCTCCCTCACGGTGGACTATTCGGGAACCTCCATCACCTATGTCGATATGCTGGATTCCAAGGACTACGGCGCGGCGCTCGCGGTGACCGAGAAGGGGATCATGAGCGGCACGCAGGTGGGAAATCAGTACTATTTCTATCCCGATCAGACGGTCAGCCGCGTGGAGTTTCTCGTGATGGTGATGAACGCGGCGGGCATCAAGGACGTCCCCGAATGCACCGCGACCTCTTTCTCTGACGATGCGGAGATTCCCGAGAGCATGAAAGGCTACGTTGCTATGGCGCACTCCCTTGGGATCGTGAATGGGCAGGAAAAGGACGGCGCGCTCTGCTTTGCGCCAAACGATACCCTGACGCGCGCCGAGGCGGCGGTGATGTTGGAAAATCTGCTCGAGCCAGAGCAAGCTCCCGCGCTCTCGGTCTTTGCCGATCACTCGCTGATCCCCGTTTGGGCGGCAGACGCTATGTATTCTCTCAACGCCGTCGGCATTATGACGTCATCGGACGGCTACATCGCGCCCGACGCCTCCGTGACCCGCGCCGAGACCGCGCAGATGCTCAAGGCGGTGATGGCATATCTGGAGGAATAATCCATTCAGCCCCCTCAAATCGCGAAGATTTGAGGGGGAATTTGTTGTGGGGAACTTTACAAGCGGAAAAAAATGTGGTACAATAAAATAGATCAATACCGTAAAATAGGGGTTTCGTTTCATTGGGAGGGTTCTAAAAATGAAAAAAATACTGTTTATGCTGTTGGCAGCTTTGATGCTGACGCTTCTTGCCGTGGGCGCGACCTTGTCCGCATCGGCAGACGCTTCCTGCGATCACGCGTGGGATGAAGGTGTGATTACGACAAACCCGACGCATACGGAAACGGGCGTGAAGACCTTTACCTGTAGCGAATGTGGACTTACGAAGACCGAGGTCGTTGACAAAACGGCGGCTCACAACTTTGGAGCGTGCGTTATGTGCAACGAGAATCAACACCAAAGGACGTGCGAGTGCGGAAAAACGATCGTGTCATCCCATACGTGGAATCTCGGCGTCATTACCACACAACCCACGCACCGTGATACGGGCGTGATGACCTATAGCTGCACGGGAGGGTGCGGAGCCGAGAGAACCGAAACGCTGGGCACGGTCGATTATCACGTTTATATCGACAGGTATGAGTCGATTAATTTCAATCAGCACACGGCCTATTGTGTGTGCGGAGACTCGATCGAGGAGTTTCATGATTTCGAGATCTTGGAGGAAAATCTCCTCTACCGTTGCACTCAATGCGGGTATATGCCGCCCATCATAGACGGAGTGCCCCGCGAGCCTTCGGACAGCGCGGACGATAACACGGGAGTGATACCGAAAGCAATCGGAAAAATCAAGGATCTGCTGGGTTGCCAATCGATCGTTTCGATCGGCGCGGGACTGCCCTTGATCCTCGCTGTCAGCGCGGCAGGCGTGTTGCTTCGGAAGAAGAAAGAAGATTAAATAGTCAACGGAGGAGCGTCATCGCGCGCTCCTCCTCTTTCCCATATTTGTAAATAAAAAAGAAAATTGTGAAAAACACTTGCAAAGCGAAAGAGAATCTGTTATAATAATACGGTACAGTGTCAAGCTGTAAAACGAGGCCATACCAGCCGGGGCGGTAGCGGAGCCCTGAACCTGAAATCCGCTATAGCAGGGGTGGATCCCTCCTTTGAGGAAGGAGCTTTTACGAGTTGAGTCGTGTCTGGTGTGTTGACGAATGGGTCTTGCGCAATCGGAATCCGTGAACCATGTCAGGTGGGGAACCAAGCAGCATTAAGCGGTCCTCCCGATGTGCCGCGAGAGCGCCTGTTCTGAGCATCAGGCTCGAAAATCGCGTGGGGGCGAATTTCGATCTTGGGGTGTATGGTCTTGTTTTGCAGCTCGGCACTGTTTTTGATTTTGCCGACCGTGTTGCCGAACGCCGTCGACGGAGTTCGGTGATTTTGTTTTAATTTTTTGGAAAGGACGTGACGGAATGCATCAGGCGTTTTATCGGAAATGGAGACCGCAGATCTTTGACGACGTGTGCGGTCAGGAGCATATTACGTCGGTTTTGCGCTACGAGGCGGAGAACAACGCCTTCAGCCACGCCTATCTTTTTTGCGGCTCGCGAGGAACGGGAAAGACCACCTGCGCCAAGATCCTGGCAAAGGTCATCAACTGTGAGTCCCCCGTGAACGGCAGTCCCTGCTGCAAATGCAGCTCCTGCCTTGCCATCGACAGCGGAGCGGCGACCGACGTCCTCGAAATGGACGCCGCGTCCAACAACGGCGTCGAGAACATCCGAGACATCCGCGACGAGGTCATCTACGCGCCTTCGTCTCTGAAGAAAAAGGTCTATATCATCGACGAGGTGCATATGCTCTCGGTCAGCGCCTTCAACGCCTTGCTCAAGACGCTTGAGGAGCCCCCCGAGCACGTGGTCTTCATTCTGGCGACCACCGAATTGCACAAGCTCCCCGCGACCATCGTTTCCAGATGCCAGCGGTTTGATTTCAGAAGGATCTCCACCGACACCCTCGTGCAGAGACTGCAGTTTATTGCCGAGCAGGAGGGACTGGAGCTTGACCCCGAGGCGGCGAGATCGCTTGCCAAGCTTGCGCAGGGCGGAATGCGAGACGCCATCAGCCTCTTGGAGCTTTGCGCGGGCGGAAACCGCACGATCACCCAGGATGTCGTGAACGAATCGGTCGGCTCGACCGGACGCGAATCTATGCTGGATACGGTCAAGGCGATCGCCGAGCAGAACTACGATCTCTTGTTTGAGCAGATCGATGAGGTGGTGCGATCCTCCAAGGATCTTTTGGTCTACTGGCAGAATCTGCTCTCCTTCTATCGCGATATGCTGGTGGTCAAGACCACCAAGCACTCGTCCGAGTATCTGGATCTGACCGATGCCGAGACGGAGGAGCTTCACGAGGCGGCAGGCAAGTTCCGCAAGGAGACCCTGCTTTACCATTGCAATCTCTTGGAGCAGGCGTTCTACTCGATGCAGAAATCCAATGCGGTCAAGCGCGTCATCGCAGAGTTCACCCTCGTGCGGATGTGCGACGAGAGCTTGGATCTGTCGAACGAGGCACTGCTCTCTAGAATCGCAAAGCTGGAGGAATCGCTGATCCTTGGAAACTTCAAGGCGGCTGAGCCTGCGCCCAAGGCGGAGAAGAAAGAGCCCCCGAAGGCAGCAGAGCCAAAGCCAGAAAGTCCCAAGCCTGCACCGACACCCAAGGCACCGGTCTCGGAGGACAAGCAAAAACGGATTTTGCGCCCCTTGAGAAACTGGATGGAGACGGTTGAGCGCATCGGCGTGAGCGACCCTATGATCTACTCCTTCTGCCGCAACGCAGGCGCGTATGCGACGGAGGCGGGAGAGATCCTGATTCGATTTGATTCATCCTTCGCTATGGGGATGGTAGAAAAGACGGGCGGAAGGGAACGCATCCGAATCGCGTTGTCAACCGTGCTTAAAAAGGAAATTCCAGATTCCACGCTGGTCTTCGAGGCAGGAGTGGAAAAGGAAAAGTCTCTGATGGACGAGATCATCGAGGCTGCCGAGGATTAAAATACTATCATTAATATAAAGGAGACGAAAACATGAGAGCAAATATCCCGAAGGGAATGGGCGGAGGCGCTCCCAATATGCAGGCGCTGCTCCGTCAGGTTCAGAAGACGCAGGAGGACGTTGCGGCAAAGCAGGAGGAGCTGGACGCCAGAGAGTACGACGTGAGTGCAGGCGGCGGAGTTGTCACCGTTAAGATCAACGGAAAGAAGGAGATCCTTTCGATCGACCTCAAGCCCGAGATCGTCGATCCCGATGACATCGAGACGCTGTCCGATATTTTGGTTGCCGCTGTGAACGAGGCGATCAAGCGCGTGGAGGACACCAACAACAGCGAGATCGGCAAGATTACGGGTCAGATGAGTATGCCCGGTATCCCCGGCTTGATGTAAGATGGCAGAATATATTGAATCTCTTCAGCGCTTGGCGGAGCAATTCGGCAGGCTGGAGGGAGTTGGCAAGAAAAGCGCGATGAGAATGGCGTTCTCGGTTCTGGAGATGCAGGACGAGGAGGCAGAGGCGTTCGCAGAGGCGATTCTGGATGCCAAAAGGAAGATTCATCTGTGCCCGATCTGTCAGAATCTGACCGACAAGGACATCTGCAACGTCTGCGCCGACGAAAATCGCGATCATGCTCTGGTCTGCGTCGTGACGGACGCCAAGACGGTGATCGCCATGGAAAAAGTGCGGGAGTTCAAGGGTGTGTATCACGTGCTGCACGGACTGATCTCGCCCATGAACGGCGTAACCCCCGATCATCTCAAGATCAAGGAGCTTCTTTCGAGAGTGGGAGAAGGGGAGATCGACGAGGTCATCGTCGCCACCAATCCGACGGTGGAGGGAGAGGCGACCGCCATGTATCTTTCCAAGCTGCTGCGCCCCCTCGGCGTCCGCGTTACCCGACTCGCGTATGGCGTTCCCGTTGGAGCAGATCTGGAATATGCCGACGAGGTGACGCTCTTCCGCGCCCTGGAAGGCAGAAGAGACGTATGAAAAAGGCTCAATTTGAGCCTTTTTCTCTTTTGCAGGCAAAAAAATCAAAAAAATATGAAAAAAATTGAAAAAAGTACTTGACAAAGCCTTTAGATTATGATAGAATAATCAGGCTCACCGCAAAACGGTGGCAACCACGACATTCGGACAACCTCAAAAAACTTAAAAAAGTTTTGAAAAAGGTATTGACAAAGGGGAATGGGAGTGGTATAATAACAAGGTCGCGCGAAAAGTGGTGCGACGCTGATCTTTGAAAATTGAACAACAAGAGATGAAGTACAAAGCATATATAAGATATGTGTAAGTGCGAACGAATCTCGACAATTCTTTACAAGAGAATACTACTCAACAAAAGTAAA
>JAZSBE010000021.1:0-15740 GCA_045602215.1 Eubacteriales bacterium
GTCAAGGGCGTGGTATTTGACCGCAAGTACGGCACGCAGTTTACGCCCGTGGCAAACGGCACGATCTATGATGCGCCCACCGCATCTGCCGTGGTGGCTGCCAAAATGTGCCTGGACGGGTACACGCTCTCAAATTCGGTGCTGTATTTCGTCAATCCGCGCATCGCCTCCTCCTCCTGGATTCAAAATAACCGCAAATACGCCTTCCGCATAGGAAATCACGATTTTTATCATTAAAAAAAGAGGGCAGCCCATATCGGGTGATGTCCTTATCGGAGAAATTCTATAAGGGGTATGGGCATAGCCCTGTGCATTTGTTAAACAAATCCGAAACTTGCAATAAAAACAGAAGAGAGAGTGCTTCGGAAGCAAAATTCCGTGAAGCTCTCTCTTTTTCTGCTTTTCAGTTTAGAGTTATGAGTTATGAGTTTGCTATCGCAAACGTTATGATATGATTGCCCTTGCAATCTTCCACTTGGCGAAGCCAACCATAACGATGCGGAGCATCCCATAACTCATAACTTGCCCGCATGGGCAATCATAGTTTAGCGTGATTGTCCGTTAAGGACATCACGCTAAGCGCGGTGACCTTGTCCGTCTTATTCCTCGATATAACTTCCCTTTGCCTTGAGCATCTTTTGCTTGATGTCCCACAGCTTTTGGGAAAGATCGACGTAATAGTTGTGAGGATTGCTGAAGCGGCGCACCTCGTCCCACATTCCGTCAATTTCCTCCGCGCAATGCTTTCGGATTTCGTCAAGCGTAGGCAGATCGCAAACCAATTCTCCGTTTTGAAAAACGGGAACCAAGAGTTCTGTTGCCGTGAAATTCTCCAAAACCTTGCGCTTCCAAGTAAAATCGGGATCAAAGATCTCGAGCGGCTGGGAATCGTCGATCGTTTCGTCCCAAACGCAGAGCAGGTCTGCCTCCGCCTTTCCGGTATCTCTTCCGCGCAGACGGTAGATCTTTTTGAAGTGCGGCGTGGTGATCTTTCCGACGTTTTCGCTGACCTTGATCTTCGGAATGATGGTGCCGTCCTCTTTTTCCACCGCCGTCAGCTTATACACGCCGCCAAATACGGGATCGCTCTTGGCGGTAATCAAACGCTCGCCCACACCAAAAACGTCCACCTCGGCGCCCTGACGGAGCAACTCACGGATCAGGTACTCGTCCAAGGAGTTGGAGATGACGATCTTGCACTCGGTCCAGCCCGCATCGTCCAGCATCTTTCTTGCTTTTTTGGACAGATACGTGACGTCGCCCGAATCAATGCGGATTCCGCACTTTTTGATCCCCTTCGGCGCAAGCACCTCGTTGAACGCGCGAATGGCGTTGGGGATTCCCGATTCCAAAACGTTATACGTATCCACCAAAAGGGTGACGTTGTTGGGATAAATCTCACAGTAGGTCTTGAACGCCTCGTATTCGGTGTCAAACATCTGCACCCAGGAATGTGCCATCGTTCCTGCGGACGGAACGCCATAGTCACGGTCCGAAATGGTACAAGCCGTGCCTGCGCATCCTCCGATATAAGCGGCTCTTGCACCAAGGATCGCAGCATCGGCTCCCTGCGCGCGTCTCGCGCCAAACTCGTTGATCGCTCTGCCCTTTGCGGCGCGGGTCAGTCTTGCCGCCTTGGTGGCAATGAGAGACTGATGGTTCATCATCATCAGAACGTAAGTTTCAATGAACTGCGCTTCGATTGCGGGGGCGCGAACGATCATCAAGGGCTCACCCGGGAAAACAACCGTTCCCTCCGGAATTGCCCAAATATCGCCGCTGAAGCGGAACTCGGACAGATATTCCAGAAAAGCCTCGGAAAAGAGCCCTTTTCCACGCAGGAACGCAATATCCTCCTCGGTGAATTTGAGACCACGGATATATTCAACAACCTGCTCAAGTCCTGCAACGATCGCAAATCCACCCTTGTCGGGATTGCGTCTGTAAAAGACGTCGAAATATACAATCTTGTCCTTCATGCCGTTGACGAAATAGCCGTTGCTCATCGTCAGTTCGTAAAAATCGCAAAGCATCGTTAAATTTCTGGATAGGTCCTTCATACGTTCCACCGTCCTTTGTGTTGTCACCACATAGTATACCATGTTTTGTCTGCGATTTCAAGATATTTTGAAAAACGTGTATAAAAATAATATTTTTTCGGCAAAGCACTTGTTTTTTTGGTTAAAAAAGGCTATAATGAGGATGAATGTCATGCCCTCGGCCGCGTGTCGGAGGCAGAAAGGATGTCGATGGTTATGAAAAACGGATTTATAAGAGTTGCCTGCAGCGCGCCCAAGGTTTTTTTGGCAGATCCCGTCAAAAACGTTGACGAGCTGATCCGCCTGACCAAGGAAGCAGAGGCAACGAGAACCGCTCTCATCGTTTTCCCCGAGCTTTGTGTAACCGGATATACCTGCGCAGATCTCTTTTTCAACGATCAGCTGATCACCTCCGCTTATCTGGAATTCAGCCGCTATCTGGACGAAACCAAGAATTGCTCTGTCGTCTCTTTAGTCGGATTGCCCGTCGTCTGCCAAAACAGACTCTATAACTGCGCGGCGGTCTGCCAAAAGGGCGAGATCCTCGGTATCGTTCCGAAACAGCATCTCCCCGCACACGAGGTCAGATATTTCAGCACGCCTTCGGCGAATGACCTTGAACGGATCGATCTCTTTGGAAGGTCTGCAAGCATTGGAACAGATATGATCTTTTCCTGTGTCGGCGTTTCCAATTTTAAGCTTGGAGTGGAGATCGCAGAAGATTTTGATGCACTCGCTCCCTCCTCTGCAAGGCTGATTCAGGGTGGCGCGACCGTGATCTGCAATCTTGCGGCATCGGCTGAAGCAACCGGCAAGAACGAGCTCCGCCGTCAGATGCTCAAAAGCTACACCAAGCGTGCAAGCTGCTGTTATCTCTATGCCTCCGCAGGAACGGGAGAATCCACCACCGACCGCGTTTACGGCGGTCACCGTCTGATCTGCGAATGCGGAGACGTCTTGGCAGAAGCCGAGGCGTTTGCGCCTGATTGCGAAATTCTTTATACCGAAATTGACCTTGACAGAGCGGCACGCGAGCAGAGACTTGCTCCGATCCGCGAGAATACAAAGACGCTTCCGACCGAGGTACAATTCCATCTTCCCATCCTTACAACGAGGCTCAGCCGAACGGTTGATCCCACCCCCTTCTTCCCCTCTGACAAGGCGGCACTTGACGCACATTGCAAGACGGTGCTCCGCATTCAGAGCCAAGGACTTGCACAACGGGTGGAAAAAGCATATGCCAAGAAGATGGTCATTGGCATTTCGGGCGGACTTGACTCCACCCTTGCCCTCCTCGTTGCGGCAAACACAGCAGACCTTCTCGGACGCCCGAGAACCGATATTCTGGCAGTCACGATGCCCTGCTTTGGCACGACCGACCGCACGAAGAACAACGCCACAATCATTTGCGAGGAGCTGGGCGTAGATTTCCGTTGCATCTGCATCGGAGAGGCGGTCAACCAGCACTTCAAGGACATCGGACACGATCCCGCTTGCCACGACGTCACCTATGAAAACAGCCAGGCAAGAGAGCGCACGCAGATTCTGATGGATCTTGCAAACGAGTGCGGCGGCATGGTCATCGGAACGGGAGACCTCTCCGAGCTGGCGCTCGGTTGGGCGACCTACAACGGAGATCATATGTCCATGTACGGCGTCAACGCGAACCTTCCCAAAACGCTGATCCGACACGTTGTTGCATATTGCGCGGAAAACGCAGAAAAACAAGGTCAATCTACTCTTGCATCCGCCCTTCGTGACATTCTCGACACCCCCGTTTCTCCCGAGCTGCTCCCTGCAAACGATCAGGGAGAGATCGCGCAGAAAACAGAGGATCTCGTTGGTCCTTACGAGCTTCACGACTTCTATCTTTATCACCTTTTGTGCAACGGATATGCCCCCGAAAAGCTATACCGTCTTGCAAAAAGAGCCTTTGGGAAGACCTATTCCGACGAAGTGCTGCTCAAATGGCTGGGCACCTTCCTGCGTAGGTTTTTCAATCAGCAATTCAAGCGTTCCTGCCTGCCCGACGGCCCTGCCGTCTATGACATTGGGCTTTCCCCCAGAGATGCGTGGAAAATGCCCTCGGACGCTTCCTCTGCAGTCTGGCTTCGCGAGGTCGAAGAACTGAAAGCAACCCTTACAAAATAATTCAAGCGGTGCGATCCCACACAGAGATTGCACCGCTCTTCTTTTTCCCTCTGGCAAATTTCGGCTTGAATAAAAAATATCAGAGTGCGGCAATACTTTTCTTGATAACAAAAACGGAGTCTGGAATATGTATTATAACAAGGTCGAAATCTGTGGAATCAACACATCGCACTTGAAAACGTTAAGTGACGAAAAAAAGCGGGAGCTACTGATCAAAACCAAGGAAGGAGACGAGGAAGCAAGAAAAGAATTGATCTACGGAAATCTGAGACTGGTGCTATCCATCATTCAAAGATTTTCAAGCAGACGGGAGAACATGGACGATCTTTTTCAGGTTGGCTGCATTGGACTGATCAAGGCAGTTGACAATTTCAACACCGATCTTGACGTCAAATTTTCCACCTACGCCGTTCCTATGATCATCGGCGAAATTCGCAGATATCTCCGCGATAACAACGCCATTCGCATCAGCCGTTCGGTCAGAGATCTTGCCTACCGTTCCCTGCAGGCGAGAGAGGAATTGATGGCAATCAAGGAGGGAGAGCCAACCGTCGACGAGATTGCCGCGCGACTTGGAGAAAAGCGCGAGGCGGTTCTTCACGCGATGGACGCCATTGTAGAGCCCATTTCCCTTTACGAGCCCGTCTACAATGACAACGGAGACGCCCTCTATCTGATGGATCAGCTTGCGGATACCTCGGACGGGGACGAGAACTGGATCGAGAGCATTCTTCTCCGCGAGGCGATGAATCAGCTCTCCGACCGCGAACGAAAGATCATTCAGATGCGCTTTTACCGCAACAAGACGCAGATGGAGATCGCCTCCGAGATCGGAATTTCTCAGGCGCAGGTTTCGCGTTTGGAAAAAGCCGCGCTCGAAAAAATGCGGGAACAAATGTAAAAGGGGGACGTTAGCCTGATTCGATTTGATCGGGCTAACGTCCTTTTTTGATTTTTTCGGGCGAAAAAGAAAGAATATTTCAAAAAATCCCATTTATTTTTTCAAAACATATTCCATTTTTGATTTTTTTATGTTATAATGATGAGGAACGCAAGTTTAACGTGAATCATTCATGTTAAATCGGGAAATATATTGGAGGATAGAAGAATGGCTATCAAAATGAGAATTCTGCACACCCCCGGCAAGAAGAAGCTCCAGGCACTTGCAAACGAGATCAAGGCAAAGCATGACCTGGCGTTCAACGCCGTTGACGCGATCCCCCCTGCATATCCTTGCGACAAGGAGAGAATCGTGATCCTGGCGATCAGCGCTAAGGGAACCGACATCAACGATTCCATCACCCTGTTCTGCAAGGAGCTGACCAAGGCTCGCGCACAGAACGTTGCTCTGATGATCGAGGGCGACCAGATTGCAGCAGACAAGCTCAAGGCGATTCTGACCGAGGCGGGCACCAACGTGATCGACGAGGTGCTCTACGTCAAGGGCGGATTCGCTCTCTTTGGTGCTTCTCCCAAGCCCGAGGAGAAGACCGCGGCTTTGGATTGGATCGATCGCGTGATCGCAAATCTGAAGTAAGTTTCACATCAAAAACACCGTCCTCTGTGACCTCAAATCACGAAGGACGGTGTTTTTTTATTTAGAATTTCATGGTCAGCTGATCGGTTTCATCGACGTTGTCGAGCGCTCCGTTTTCACGAAGGATCTCAATGACCGATTTCGACAGCTTTGCGCGGATCTGCAGATCCTCGACCGAGAAGAAGGGCTCCTCGTCTCTTGCGCGGATGATACTTTCTGCGGCGGTTTCTCCAAGTCCCGGCAAGGAGGAGAACGGCATTCTGATCGCGCCGTTTTCGGGCTGGAAGACGAAGGAATGCGACTTTTCCAGATCAACGGGCAAGAAGCGGATTCCTCTCGCCATCGCCTCGTTGATGAGCTGCAACGTTGATACGCTTGCCTGCTCCTTCGGGGAGGCTTCCTTTCCTCTGCGCTGAATGTCTCGCAATACCGCTACCACGTTTCCCTTTCCGCCTCGCACGATGCTGGCGTCAAAGCCGTTGGGTGCGACCGTAAACATGGTACAGTAGAATGCAACGGGCTGATGCACCTTGTACCACGCCAGTCGGATTGCCGACATGACGTACGCTGCGGCGTGCGCCTTCGGGAAGAGGTATTTGATCTTCTTACAGGAGGTGATGTACCATTCGGGAACCTCGTGCTCCCGCATTGCCGCCTCCCATTCGGGGGTGAGTCCCTTTCCCTTTCGGACCGCCTCCATGATCTTAAAGGACATTGCGTTGTCAAGTCCGTAACGGATCATATCCAACATGATACCGTCACGGGTACCGATCACGCGGGAAATATCACAAATGCCCTCTTTGATCAGATCCTGCGCGTTTCCGAGCCACACGTTTGTTCCGTGCGTCAGGCCCGAGATCTGAAGCAGGTCAGCAAAGTTTCTCGGCTTTGCATCAAGCAAAACCTGCTGAATGAAGGGGGTTCCAAGCTCGGGAAGACCGTACGTTCCGATCTTACACCCTTCGATATCGTCGGGCGTGATGCCAAGCGGCTCGGTTGATTCAAAGAGCTCATAAACCGAGCGGTCGTTCATAGCCACGTCGTTAACCGACGAATTCGTGAAGTTCTCAAGCCACTTATATTTGGTCGGAATATCGTGTCCAAGCTCGTCGAGCTTTAAGATCGTATCGTGCAGATAGGAAAACGCAAAGTGCGTCGTGATGATATCCGAATTTGGATCGTCCGCCGGATGCTGAACGGGGGTAAAATCATACACCTCGTATTTCTGCGGCACGACGATGATACCTCCCGGATGCTGACCGGTCAGCTTTTTCACGCCCGTACACCCCGCCACCAGACGGTTCATCTCGGCACGAGGCAGACTGATACCCTTTTCCTCCACGTATTTTGCAACGTAGCCGAAGGCGGTCTTGTCCGCGAGCGTACCAAGCGTACCTGCGCGGAACACGTGTCCCTCTCCGAAGAGCTCCTCGGTATACTTATGCACTCTTCCCTGCACGTCACCCGAGAAGTTCAGGTCAATATCGGGAGACTTGTCGCCGTAAAAGCCAAGGAAGGTCTCGAACATGATGTCATGTCCGTCTGCCTTGTATTTGGTTCCGCACTTGGGGCAATTCTTGTCGGGCAGGTCAAAGCCCGATCCGACCTCACCGTTGGTAAAGAACTCGTTATGCTTACATTCGGGATTGGGACAATAGTAGTGCGGCGGCAGCGGATTGACCTCCGAAATTCCCGCCATGGTCGCAACGAAGGAGGATCCGACCGAGCCTCTCGATCCGACCTGATACCCTTGCTGCTCGCTGAAATACACCAGTCTTTGCGCGATCAGATAGAGCACCGCAAAGCCGTTTTTGATGATGGAGGACAACTCTCTCTCAAGTCTTGCAGATACAAGCTCGGGCAAAGGATCGCCATACATTCGCTTGGCTCTCTCCCAGCACATATCCTGAAGCTCCTGCTCCGCGCCCTCCATTTCGGGCGTATAGGAGCCCTTCGGAATGGGACGCACCTGCTCAATGCTGTCGGCAATCATGTTGGTATTGGTGACAACCACCTCAAACGCCTTTTCCTCTCCAAGATAGGAGAATTCCTCCAGCATCTCCTCGGTGGTTCTCAAATAAATACCGACGTCCTTATCATAATCCTTGAACTTCATACCCGCAAGCAGGATCTTGCGGAACAGCTCGTCCTCGGGATTGAGAAAATGCGCGTCACAGGTGGCGCAGACGGGCTTGTTGTACTTCTCGCCCAGTTCCACCACGCGGCGATTGAGGTTTCTCAGTCCCTCATCGTCTGCGACCTTTCCCTCTGCGATCAGAAAACGGTTGTTGCAGATGGGCTGGATCTCAAGATAATCGTAGAAGTTCACGATCTCCTCGATCTCCGCCTCGGGACGGTTTTCCAGAATCGCGCGGATCAACTCGCCCGCCTCACAGGCAGATCCCACGATCAAGCCCTCGCGGTGCTTTTCCAGTACCGTTTTTGGGATTCTCGGATTTCTCTTGAAGTAGTTCAGATAGCTATAGGAGATCAGCTTGTACAGATTTTTCAGTCCCGTCTGATTCTTGACAAGCAAAATCTGATGGTAGGTAGGAAGCTTGAGGGGGTCTGCCTTCTCGGACATCTCCCGCTTCAGATCGTTGAGATCGTTCAGCTCCATCTTGTGCATCTGCTCTGCCATGCGGAAATAGATCTTGGCAAGCATCTCTGCGTCGTCGCAGGCTCTGTGGTGATTAAATTCACCAAGCTGATAATGCGCCGCAAGCAGATTGAGCTTGTGAGACTTGAGCTCGGGATTGAGATACTTGGACAGCGCAACGGTATCCATATAAGGGTTTTGGAACGGCAGTCCCGATTCGCTTGCGAAATAGCGAATGAAGCCGACGTCAAAGTTCGCGTTATGCGCGATCAGAAGCGGATAGGGCTCCCCATCCTTCACGCGATCGTTTCCGATGAAGGCAAAGAAATTCTCAAGTGCCTCCTTGACAAGGGGAGCATCGGCAACCATCTCGTCGGTGATTCCCGTGAGCTCCACGATCTCCTCGGGAATCGGCACCTCGGGATTGACGAAGGTGTTGAACCGCTCCAGCACCTTTCCCTGCTTGATCTTGACTGCGCCGATCTCGGTAATCTTACAGTTTTGCACCGAAAGACCGGTCGTCTCGATATCAAAGACCACGCACTCGCCGTCAAAATCGGGATTGTACACGCCCGAGACCGCGCCGGCGGTGTCGTTGACGAAATAACTCTCGATTCCATAGATCATCTTCAAGGGATGCTCCTCACTCGCATTTTTCTCAAGCGCGAGCATCGCATCCGGAAATGCCTGCACGTTTCCGTGATCGGTGATGGCGATGGCGGGATGTCCCCATTTGAGCGCGGTCTTGACCACCTGATCGGGCGGGATCAAGGCATCCATGGTGGACATAGTGGTATGTAAATGTAATTCAACTCTCTTTTTGGGGGCGAGATCCTTTCTCGTCTTTTTCGATATCTTCATGATATCGGTATAGAAGAAGGTGAAATCGAGATCGGTCTTTCCCTTTCTCGTCATCTGCTTGACGTATCCCCGCATGGCGTAAACGCCGCCAACCTTGACGATCCCGCCAAGCTCCTTTGCCGTATCCACGTCCAAGCCAAAGGAGCGATGCTCAATGGACGCGTTTCCGTCAAAGAGATCAAAGGTCACGTCGATCTTGTCGCCCGTACGGTTTTCCTCGGTCGTGTAATGGAAGACCTCACCGATCAGGACGATATTCTTTTGCGGATGATTGATGGTGGCAATAGGGGTAGGCGTGATGTCAAACGCACTGCCGTGCAGCACCTCGGGCGAGGAAATATCGTAGGTGACGTTGCCAATCCGACAGGTCCCATCTCCCATCTGCGGTGTGGGATCCATTCCCGCGTAAATACTCGACGCGCGCGGCAGGATCTCCTTTTCGGGCTCGCCCAAATCCGCGCGTCCGCCAAACTGCTGCTGTTGCGCCTGCGCCTGCAACGCCTGCACGTATTCCTTTTCTGCCCGTGCGGCATCGCGGCTCATCTCCCGAATCTGTCCGTTCATTTGCTGGACGTAGCGATCGGGATCAAAGCCCTGTTCCTGCAAAATGTTGACGCGAACATCGATTCCAAATTCACGGCGGATGACGTTCTGCATGAGCGTGGGCGTTTCGGCATCGTAAATCAGACCGATCCCACTCTCGGAGAACGGAATATCAATATCAAGCTGTCCGTCGGAGAGCCGATAGTGACAGTTGTTAAAAAATCCGTTTGCGACCACGCCCATGCGATTGGTCTCAAACAAAAGATCCGGAATATAGTCCGTTCCGAACAGTTCGGATGGATACTTCGGGCAGAAATGAACGAAATTCAATTCGTACGCGCGACGGATCTCCTCCTCCACACGGTAGAGCACCGGGCGGCGGATAATATGCGGAAAAGAAGCAGAGATCTCAATGATTTTCTGCTCCTTGTCATATCGCAATTTGATACTGTCCGCCGAGGCAGACAGAAGCCACAGCCTGTCCGCCTCGCTCGGATGATATTTTGAAAAAATCTCAAGTAAATTCTTGCTCATTTGTCCTTCCGTTCATCTGCCAAACGCTTAACCTCGGCAATCAATCGCTCGATCACCGCATCCTCTGGAATCTTCTCCACGATCTCTCCGTGACGGAAGAGCACCGCCTCGCCGATTCCTCCCGCAATTCCAACATCCGCTTCTCTTGCCTCTCCTGGACCGTTTACAACGCATCCCATCAGAGCGACCTTTACGGGAATATCCAACAGTCCCTCGCGGCGCGCGGCATCCTCAAAGGCGCGCACCAAGGGGATCAGATCAATCTTGGTTCTGGAGCAGGTGGGACAGCTGACGATGTCAAGTCCCATTTGACCTTCAACGCCTACCGCCTGAAGGATCTGCTTTGCGGCATCGACCTCCTCTACGGGATCGTCGGTCAGAGACACGCGAATGGTGTCGCCGATTCCGTCGCAAAGGAGCGCGCCGATTCCGACCGCGCTCTTGATCAGTCCGCGATTGCCGCCTCCCGCCTCGGTCACACCGAGGTGCAAGGGATAGGGACACGCATCTGCGAGCAAGCGATTTGCCTTGATCATATCCGTCACGGTCGACGCCTTCATGGATACCACGATATCGTGGAAATCGAATTTTTCAAGCAAGGAAATATGGTACAACGCGCTCTCACAAAGAGCCTCGGGCGTGGGCGCGCCGTGCTTTTTGAGAATATGCTTCTCCAAAGAACCGCTGTTGACACCGATCCGAATGGGAATCTTCTTCACACGGCAGGCATCGCAAACCGCTCTGACGCGATCATCGTCTCCGATGTTTCCGGGATTGATTCGAATCTTGTCAAATCCAAGCTCCGCGCATCTGAGCGCGATTTTATAGTCAAAGTGAATATCCGCAACGATGGGAAGACGAATCCCCGCCTTCTTGATGTCCAATATGGTATTTGCCGCCTCCATGGTGGGAACTGAAATGCGCACGATGTCGCATCCCTTCTCCTCCAGCGCACGGATCTGCGCGACCGTCGCTCTTGCATCACAGGTGTCGGTATTGGTCATAGACTGAATGGCAATAGGCGCCAAGCCGCCAAGTCTTACCGAGCCGACTGCGGTTTCTCTTGATTTTCTTCTGATGTCGTTATAATTCATAATGCTATCACGTCCTTAATGGTAATAATCACTGCAAGTCCTAAAAGAAGCACAAGTCCGACAAAATTGATGATCCCTTCGACCTCGGGCTTTACGGGCTTTCGTCTGATCGCCTCAATCGCATAGAGAAGAATATGCCCACCGTCGAGTGCCGGCAGAGGGAGCAGATTCATAACGCCGAGGTTGATGGAAATCAGAATCAACAGATGCAACACGTCAAGCCAACTCGTCTTTGCCGCCTCGGTGATAATTCCCGTAATACCGACGGGCCCCGATACTGCGTCCATGCCATAGCGTTTCGTAAACATTCCCGCAATGGAATCGTAGACCATCTTGACACAGGAGCAGGAACGCCAGAAGGTATGCTTGATCAGCTTGCCAAACCCGACGTCCGTCTCGGGATAAACGCTGAAATCGCGCACGCCAAAATAAACGCTCCCCTGCGACGTCACGCAAAACTGTACGTTCTCCAGAGTGATCCGCTCGCCGTTTCGTTTGACCTCAACGTCGATCGCGCGGTATCCCTGTTCGGAAATTTCATAGTTCAGATCATACAGGGTGTGCACCTTGGTGTCTCCCACCCGAACGATCTCGTCCCCCGCCTGAAGTCCCGACAGACTGCTGGTATTCCAGTCGGCAAAGGAGTGGACCACCGTCGTGCCGAGCCCCGTTCCTCTCGTGATAAACACCAAGACAAACATCAAGAGGAAGCCCAATAAAACGTTCATAAAGGGTCCTGCAACAGAGATCAGCATTCTCTTCCATACGCTTTGATTGCAATACGCCTGCCTCGCAAGCGCGGGATCGGTGTCCTCGGTCTTTTGCTCCCAGTCCGTCAGCGTCTCGTTCTCATCGTCATTCTTGTTGATAAAAAAGCGTTCGGCTGATTCCTCGTCCGCGCTTCCCTGCGCCAGCTCCATACCGTTCTCGCCGAGCATATTCACATATCCGCCAATGGGAAAAAGTCGGATCGAATAGCGGATGCCGCTCTTTTTGGAGCGATAGGAGATCAGCTTTGGACCCATTCCGATGGCAAACTCCAGAATCTTCACCCCACAAAGCCGCGCAACGATAAAATGCCCCAGCTCGTGAATGAAAATCAGAAATCCAAAAAAGACAACCGCTAACAAAACGTACCAAATATTCAACCGAAATTACGCTCCTTTCGGAAGGCTCACGCCTTCTTTGCTACCAATTCACGAGCCAAGCTCCTTGCGTTTGCGTCAAATTCAAAAATTCCGTCTATATTGTGAATGTCCTTTGCCTTTTCTCTGAGAGACGAAACCGTTTCCTCAACCACCTCAAAAATGCGGTAGAAGCCGATCTGACGGTTAAGGAACGCCGCAACGGCGATCTCGTTTGCCGCGTTGAGAGTTGCGGGAACGGCGCCGCCCACCGCAATGGAATCCAACGCAAGTCTGAGAAGTGTGAAGGTCTCAAGATCCGGTTTTTGGAAGGTCAAAGCCCCCACCTTCGTCAGATCCAGCTGAGGAATGACCGCCTCGGCTCTTGCGGGATGCGTCAGCGCGTACTGCACACAAAGGCGCATATCCGGCACCGAGAATTGCGCGATGACGCTATTGTCATTGTATTCCACCGCAGAGTGCATTATGCTCTCGCGGTGTACCAAAACCTCGATCTGATCGGGCGTGACCTCAAAGAGGTGCACCGCCTCGATCACCTCAAAGCCCTTATTCATCAAGGTGGAGCTGTCAATGGTGATCTTCGCACCCATATTCCAGGTGGGATGCGCCAGAGCGCGCTCAACCGTGATGTCCTTCAACTGATCTTTTTTATATCCGTAAAAAGGCCCGCCCGACGCGGTCAGAAGAATCCGTTTGATCTCTCCAAGGCTTCCCGAGCGCAAACATTGGAAAATGGCGCAATGCTCACTGTCCACGGGCAGAATCTCAAGATTCTTTTCCCTTGCCAAGCCCATCACGATCTCTCCCGCGCAAACGAGAGATTCCTTGTTTGCCAGAGCCAGCTT
The DNA here is from genome assembly GCA_045602215.1 of Eubacteriales bacterium. Taxonomy (GTDB): domain Bacteria; phylum Bacillota; class Clostridia; order Oscillospirales; family CAG-272; genus UMGS1865. Next base: position 13,349 of record JAZSBE010000021.1, read on the forward strand.
CTTTCCTGCGTTCAGCGTTGCAAGCGTTGGACGCAGCCCTGCCTCGCCGATAACCGAATTGACGACGATCTCATCATCGCCGTACCGCTCGGAGATCATCTCACAAACGCCGTCCATGCCCGAAAAGACACGAATATCGGTGTCCGCCAGACGCTCCTTGAGATCCTTTGCTGCCGCCTCGTCCGACATCGCGCAAGCGGAAACGGCAAATTCTCTTGCCTGCTGCTCAACGCGCGCGGCATTTCGGTTGGCACAAATAGCATTGACACGGGCACCCGTCTGACGGGCAACGTCAATCGCCTGCTCTCCTACCGATCCGGTACAACCGAGAATGGTAATCGAGGGATATTTTTCATTCGTTTTCATCATTCAACCTCTCACATCACCTTGAAAAAGCTGAAGAAGCTCGTAAAGACGAGCAGCACCACAGACACCGCCAGAACCGAATCGAAGCGATCCAGAATGCCACCGTGTCCGGGGAAAAGCTTTCCGTAGTCCTTGATCCCGTAGGTACGCTTGATGACAGACATACTCAAATCTCCCACCTGCGCAACCACAGACACAAACAAGCCTGCCAGCGCAAAGATCAACAGATTTGCTTCGATCGCAGGATCAATCATCTCTACGACGAAGCCAAAGAGCATCAGAGAGAGCACGCAGAATACGATGCCGCCAATGCTTCCCTCCACCGTCTTCTTGGGACTGACATCGGGGATCAGCTTGTGCTTGCCGCCTCTGCCAAACAGCATACCGCAGAAATAGGCGAAAATATCGGTCATCCATGCACCGATAAAACAAACGAGATAGAGATATGCTCCGCCGTCCGCCCAATCGTGAATCACCATGATCGCATTAAAGCCGATCAAAATGTAAAGCATACTGAACGCCAACGCGCCGATCTCGCCGATGCGGTACTTTCCGTGAGAAAAGATCATCACACCGAAGAGATACAGACTCACAACGGCAATCGCCGCAAAAGCGATGGACTTGATCAAATCTCTGTCCTGCAGATAGCGGACGAGAAAAGGAAACGCTGCCGCGATCGTATAGATCGGAACCGAAACCGATCCCAGCTTCTTGAATCCCATGCATCCCAGCATCTCATAGACCGCGATCAGCGAGCACGCCGCCACGCCGAGGGGCAAGAGGAAGGAATCATGGAAAAACAAAACGGGAAGCAACACACACACGGCAACAATGGATGTAATGATTCTTTGCTTCATATCTCAGTCAACCTCTTTTATTTGTAAATTCGTCTCAAACTCCGCCGAAGCGTCTCTTTCTGCCGTAAAACGCATTGACGGCATCGTCAACGTCCTTGGCAGAAAAATCAGGCCACAGAACGCTTGTAAAATAGTATTCCGCGTAAGCAGACTGCCAAAGCAGGAAATTGGAGCTTCGCAGATCTCCGCCCGTACGCACGATCAGATCGGGCTCGGGGCACTCGAGGGTATAGAGATTTCTGCTAATGTCCTCCTCGGTGATCTCGGTCTTGCCCGATTTGATCAGCTCGTTGCAGGCATGGACGATCTCTTCCCTACCGCCGTAATTGACTGCAATATTCAGAATAAAGGGCTTATGCGCGGTCTGTCGGTCAATGCGATCCATCTTCTCACGCAGCTCCTCGGGGAAAACCGAGAGATTTCCGATAAAACGGAAATGCACGTTGTCATCCATCATCTCGCGGAAGCATTCCTCGATATACTCGTCAAAAAGCTTCATAATGGCGTCCACTTCCTTTTGCGGACGCTTCCAGTTCTCGGTGGAGAACGCATAAACGGTCATGTACTTCAAGCCGATCTTTTCACAATAGCGTCCGATCTTCTTGAAGGTCGCCGCGCCGTGCGTATGACCAAACTCACGCGGCATTCCGCGCTTGTTTGCCCACCGTCCGTTTCCGTCCATGATAAAGGCAATGTGCTGCAGGCGATCGTCCACCTGCACCGCCGTGTTTTTCTTTGATTTCTTTTTGAACAGCATATGCTTCTCCATTCGAAATTTTTAGATTCTAACACATCGGCGGGTCTCTGTAAAAACCCGCCGTGTCGTTTTCAAGCACAGCTTAAAGCTGCATGATCTCCTTTTCCTTCTTTGCGGAGATCTCATCAATCTGCTTGATGTATTTATCGGTGAGATCCTGAATGGACTTCTCGCTGCTCTTCTGCTCGTCCTCGGTCATCTCGCCGTCTTTTTTCAGCTTCTTAATCTCGTCGTTGGCATCACGGCGAATGTTTCTGACCGCAACTCTGGCATCCTCTGCCATCTTCACGATCTGCTTTGCCAGGGTCTTACGGTGCTCCTCGGTCAGCTGCGGGAATACCAGGCGGATCACCGATCCGTCGTCTGCAGGGGTAATTCCAACGTCGGACGCAAGGATTGCCTTTACCATTGC
>JAZSBE010000022.1:0-12716 GCA_045602215.1 Eubacteriales bacterium
TTTTGGAATGTGTGCAGGGCGAGGGCGGCGTGATTGCTTTGGAAAAGGATTTTGTTCAAAAAATTGCCGCCTTTGCCGAAAAAGAGGATATTCTTTTGATGGTGGATGAGGTACAAACGGGAAACGGACGTAGCGGCGCTCTTTACGCCTATATGAATTACGGCATTACCCCCGACGTCGTCAGCACGGCAAAGGGACTGGGCGGCGGCCTTCCCATCGGTGCTGCGCTGATCGGAGAAAAGGCGCAGGCTGTTCTCGGCGCGGGCTCTCACGGGTCCACGTTCGGCGGCAACCCCGTTTGCTGTGCAGGTGCTTTGAATATTCTTGACCGACTGGATGAGGAAATGCTGGAGGGCGTTCGCGCGCGCTCGGCATACATTTTTGACGCGCTTGCAAACGCTGAGGGCGTGGAGAGCGTGAGCGGAATGGGACTGATGATCGGTGTCAAGACGGTTCGTCCTGCGTCCGACGTCATTGCGGATTGCATGGATCGGGGACTTCTGGTCATCAAGGCAAAGGACAAGGTTCGCTTGCTTCCCGCATTGAACATTCCGATGGAAGTATTAAAGGATGCGATCGCAATTCTCAAAAATGCGATTGCGTCAAAATAAGGAGAAGACGTATGAACTTGAAGGGGAAGGATTTTCTCAAGCTTTTGGATTTTTCGCCCGCAGAGATCGAGGGACTGATTGATCTTGCGGCAGATCTGAAGGCAAAAAAGAAGGCGGGGGTCGCGCACCGCTATTGCGAGGGTAAAAATATTGCGCTGATTTTTGAAAAAACGAGCACCCGTACCCGTTGTAGCTTTGAGGTTGCGGCGAGAGATCTTGGTATGGGCTGCACTTATCTGGATCCGACCGGATCGCAGATCGGCAAGAAGGAGAGCATTGCAGACACCGCGCGCGTTCTGTCGGGCATTTACGACGGAATCGAATACCGCGGATACGGTCAGGAGATCGTGGAGGAGCTGGCGAAGTATTCCTCCGTTCCCGTTTGGAACGGACTGACCAACGAGTTCCATCCGACGCAGATTCTGGCGGATTTTCTCACGATCCGCGAGACGTTTGGAAAGCTCAAGGGAATCAATTTCGTTTATATGGGCGACGCCCGTTACAACATGGGCAACTCGCTGATGGTCGGATGCGCGAAGATGGGAATGAACTTTACCGCCTGCGCGCCTGCGAAATATTTCCCCTCCAAGGAGCTGATCGCGGAGTGTGAGGCGATCGCAAAGGAGACGGGCGCGACGCTCAGCTTCTGCGAGAATCCTGCCGAGGCGGTGAAAAACGCCGACGTGATCTATACCGACGTTTGGGTCTCCATGGGAGAGCCTGCGGAGGTGTGGGCGGAGCGGATTCGCGATTTGACTCCTTATCAGGTGAATGCCGCGCTGATGAAGCAGGCATCCGAGAATGTGATCTTTATGCACTGTCTCCCCGCTTTCCACGATCTGAAGACGGTGGTTGGCAAGGAAATGGGTGAAAAATTCGGCATTGCCGCGATGGAAGTGACCGACGAGGTGTTTGAAAGCAAGCAATCCGTCGTTTTCCGCGAGGCGGAAAACCGTATGCATACCATCAAAGCCGTTATGGCGGCAACGCTGTGTGACTGAAACAAAAAGAGAGCGGTTCGGGAGAACCGCTCTCTTTCTTTGTTAAAAAAATGTGAACAATAGAGGGCTACGGTGGACTTCTTCGACAAAGTATGATATAATGTATAAGCATATCTATGCCTAAATGAAGAAAAGATTAAGGGAGAGATTTGATGCAGTTTTTTGATTTGCACACACACCTGCTTTGCGGTGTGGATGACGGTGCAAAGACCCCCGAGGAAATGTATGCGATGCTGGATATGGCGTATGCGGACGGAACGCGGGCAATGTGCCTGACGCCGCATTTTTCACCCTATCTCTTTGGCGATACTGCGCGTGCATCCGAGGAATCCTTCCGCCTTCTGGTGGAGTATGCAAAAGAGAAATATCCCGATATGTACCTTTATTTGGGGCACGAATTGGGGTACTACTCCTCTTGTATGCAAGCGCTTGACGAGGGACTTTGCCGTCCGCTTGGAAACAGCCGCTATCTTTTGGTGGATTTTCCCGAGGCGGTCAGCTTTTTTGAGATCCAGAATGCAATGGGAAGTCTTCAGCGAACGGGATACCATCCGATTCTGGCGCATACCGAGCGTTACAGATGTCTGTTCACGCACATGGACTGGGTCAGAGGATTTGTTGAAGACGGCGGAATCGTTCAGATCAACGCATCCTCGGTGCTGGGATCCTGGGGAACGCTTGCAAAAATGCAGTGGAAACGGTTGGTGAAGGAGGGACTGGCGCACATCATCGCGTCGGACGGTCACAACCTTACCACAAGACAGCCGAAGATCTCGGTTTGTATGCCGTACCTTACCAAGCATTGCAGTCCGAGAAGAATCCGCGAGCTCACGTGGGACAATGCTTGCCGCGTGATCCGCGACGAAACGTTTTGAAATAAGAACCGGAAAGGAAGCCTACAATCATGGAAGAAGAAAAAAGCACAGAGATTACGATCACGCTGGGAGACCTGCTTGGAATTTTGCGCCAATGCTGGATCATTATGCTGGCGGTCATGATCGTGGTTGGAATTTCGGTGTATGCGTTCATGAATGCTACACACGTGGATGAGTATACCGCGCAGGCAACGATTTACGTAGGAAGCGGCAACGGCGAGGGAAGTGGAATGACCACCTCGGACTTCACGATCGCGGACAAGCTGGTGCAGGACTGCATCGGCGTTGCAAAGCACCGTCAAACTCTGAAGAGAGTGATTGATAACCAGAGCAGAGTGATGAGTGTGTCCGATCTTGAAAAGAGAATTACGGCGACCAACAGAACCAACACCCGTTTGATCGACGTGTCGGTTACCGCCGAGGACAAGGTGGCGGCGATGGAATTGACGGATGCATTGGCGAACGTAATCTGTGAGGAAATCAACAGAGCGAACGGCAACGAGCGCTGCACGGTTTTCTATGAAGCAGATCTTCCTCAGTCGATCTCCAACCCCGTTTCCAAATTAACGGTCCTTTTGATTGCGTTTGCGGCGGCAATTGTGGTATACGTGGTTTATCTGCTCATCTTCCTTTTGGACGATAAGATCAACGGTCCGGAGGATGTGGAGAGATATTTGGAGCTGAGTATTTTGGGACAGATCCCCAACAAGCAGGATGCAGGACGCAGAAGAAAAGCCTATGCTTATGATGCGTCATCGAAATAAGGAGGGAGAGCAATATGAGAACCATTGAAATGGATTTCGGCGATACAAATAATTATTTCGTCAGAGAAGCATTTAACACCCTCCGTACCAACATTTTGTTCAGCGGAAAGAACGTAAAGGTTATCGTCGTAACCAGCTGCATGGCGCACGAGGGTAAGACGACGGTCTCCTTTGAAATGTCCAAGAGTCTTGCAGAGGCAAACAAAAAGGTGCTTGTAATCGACGCCGACCTGAGAAAATCGGTAACGGTCAGCCGTTACACCAAGGAAAGAGGCGTGTGCGGTCTCAGCCAGATCCTCTCCGGACAGGTGTCTCTCGAGCAGGCGATCTACCGCACACAGATCCCCGGACTTGACATCGTGTTTGCAGGTCCCTATCCCCCCAACCCCGCAGAGCTGGTTGGCTGCCCCGTTTTCAAGGAAATGCTGGATTGCGTCAGAGACGCTTACGATTACATTATCATTGACGCGCCTCCTCTCGGATTGGTTATTGACGCGGCGATCATGGCAAGCGTTTGCGATGGCGCGGTGGTTGTAATCAATCAGGGTATGATCAAGCACCGCATCGCGCAGGACGTCAAGGCGCAGCTCTCCAAGAGCGGCTGCCGTATTCTCGGTGTCGTGCTCAACCAGACGCAGAGAAAGAAGCGCGGCGTGCGCGGTCAGTCGACGGCATACTATTCTCACTATGGAGAGTACTATAGTACCGATGCGTCAAAGATGGGGAAGACCGTTCCCCCCGCGACTACGATGGCGAAAGGCTCCTCCAGAATGGTGCCGCCTCCTCCGTCAAATACCAAGAAATAATGCGAAAGATCCCGAAGCAAGCCAAACGGCTTGCTTCGGGATCTTCTTTATTTATGTTTGGGTCAGACAAACAGGTCGATGATTGCCATGATCAGCCAAAGCAGAAACACAGGGATCACGACGGGTGTCTTCAAAGCGGAGAAAATCCATTTTGGATATTCCGTGAGAGCGACCGAGGACGTGTAGTCCGAGGAAAGATTTGCGCGTGCGTAAAGATGGTAGATCTTTCGCGCCTCTCCCGCCGAGAAGGCAGAGAAGAGCAGGAGCAGCGTGATCAGGCAGAACAGGAAGATTTCGTTGCTTCCCGCATTGACGTAAAACGCCGACAGATAGGGCTGACCGAACAAACAGAATACGTTGTATAAAAAGTGGAGCAGCATGGGAGCGAGTGCCGACCGCGTGGCGTACATCACGAATGCGAGCAGGATCCCCAAAACAAGGTAGTTTGCGAAGAAAGGGAACGAGAAGTGAAGCATGGAGAAGAACAGGGCACTGACAAATACCGCGACGCCTGTTCCAAGCTCCTCGTATTCGGCGCAAAGAATGGAGCGGTAGACCAGCTCCTCGCAAAACGCAGGAAGTACCGCATAGGCAAGGATGATGTAAATGATCTCCCAAACGCTTCCGTCCGTATGGGCGACAAAGGTGTTGTAGAGGGTAAAGTTTCCGCCCAGAGAGGAAATACCTCCGAAAAGAATGCTGATAAGCAGCCCCGAAAGAATCATGACCGCCAGCATACAAAAGCAGAACCAGAGGTGCTGGGGACGGATTGGACGGATGCGAATCCTCTTTGTAAAACGCTCGCCTCGCAACTGAAGATAGAGAATGGCGGGCAGCATAAAAATGAACAGCTGCAACAGAACGACCGCGATGTACTCTCCGCCGCGCTGTGTCAACGCCCCCTCAATGAAACGCGAGAGGACGAGAAGCAGGAAGGTCGCAAGCACGAGAATCGGCGCACCTGCGCGCGGACGCAGGTTGCTTTTCGGCTCGGTTTTTGCCTCGCTCGGGTGAAGCTTGCCGTGGATGAGATCGCGGAGCGGTTCCAGACGGCGGTAGAGTGCCTCGGACAGACGAGACCGAGCTTTTTGGATGCGTGATTCTGTTCTTTTGCGCGCATCGGGATTGCAAACGATCACACCGCGTTCGCACACAACGGCGGCGACGGGACGGTCATTTTCGTTTGTGGGAAGCTCCTTGGCGAGTGCTTTTGCATACACCGCTCCCAGTGTCATGCCGGAAAAATGCTCCAGAAAACGATCGTAATATCCCTTGCCATACCCAAGGCGGTTTCCGCTTTGGTCGAAGGAAAGTCCCGGCAGGATGCAAAGTGTTTTTTCGTTCAGGGTGCTCAGCTTACATTCCTTCGGGGGCTCGGGAATGCCGTATGCGCCGGTTATCAGGCGGTCTCCCTTAGCGGGGGAACGGAAAACGAGCGTTCCGTCCTCCATGGAGATCGGGAAGCCCACCTCTTTGCCAAGCTTTCTGCAAAGCGTGACGAGGGGGAGCAGATCGATCTCGCCCGTGATGGGGTAGTAGAGAAGAACCGTCTCGGCTTTTTGAAATTCGGGGGTCTGTGAAATCAGTCGGCAGATGGATTGATCCAACGACGCCTTTTCCTCTGCCAAAATCTCCTCGCGCAGCTGTCGATATTCGGCCCGAAGTGCTTTCTTGTCCATCAGTCTGCCAAAACCGCGCGACGCAGCTGCTCTGCGGCGTCCTTGCCCTTGAGAACGGAGACCAGCTCTAATCCAAAATCAAGAGCTGCGCCCATTCCTGCCGCTGTGATCACGTTCCCGTCGCGAACGACGCGGGAATCAGCGATGACGGCGCCCTCAAGCTGATCCTCAAATCCGGGGAAGCAGATGGCGCGCTTGCCCTTGAGATATCCTCTGTGTCCCAGCACCATGGGGGCGGCGCAGATTGCTGCGAGATAGGCTCCGCCGGCGTGCGCCGCGCGGAGCGCGGTATCAACCACGCGAGACTCGTCCAGATTTTTCGATCCGGGCATTCCACCGGGCAGAATGATCATATCAGGTCTCGAATCGCGATACATGGTGTCCGGAATGTCCACCTGAACGCAAATGTTGTGAGCGCCCATGACAAATTCAGCCCCTCCCACGCCGACGGTGGTGACTTCAACCCCTGCGCGGCGCAAGAGATCCAGAGGGCAAAGCGCCTCAATTTCCTCAAATCCGTTGGCTAAAAAAAGATAAACCATATTTTTACCTCTTTCTTATTGTTTTCCTGCGGTCAGTTTGATCAGGAGGTTGATGCTGTCCGGCTGTACCTTTGCCTCGTGGGCGGCGCGGTTTCGGTGAATCTCGCCGCACGTCTTGCATTGATGAAGGATGACGTATCCTTTTTTTGCATCGGGCTCCACGCGAATAGGCTCCATTTGCCCGCGGCAGGGGTTTGCCCTGTCTCCGGGGTTAATGTCAACGTGCAGGGACCAAAGGCAGAAGGGACAGTGATTGCGTGAGGTGTACCCCAAGGGCTTGACCTCCTTGCCGCAATGCTGACAAACAAAGCCGTTGTCGTTTTTTGTAAATCTTTTTTGCTCCATTTTGACCTCTTTTTATCAATACGTTGCTTTATTATAGCACAAAAAAAATGGCTTGTCAAGGCGATTGGCGACCTTGACAAGCCTCTTTGGCGGGATCAGAGATTGAGGAGCACGATAGAGACGACTCCGATCAGAAATCCGATGTATTGTCTTGTTGAGAATTTTTCCCGTACCACGAAGACCGAGTAGAGGAAGGAGAGCACGAGGCTTCCCGAGGAGATCACGGGGAAGAGGGTGGACGCGGGTAGCTCGAGGTTGAGGAGAATGACCAGATAGTTGGTCAGACCGTTTGCAACGCCGCACAGGATCGCCCAGAGGAATCCGTGGCGAATCGTCTCTTTGACGGTGGTGCGCTCCTCGCGGGAACAGAATGCCAGAATGAACATCAGAACCGCGACCATTGCAAGGGCGACGATCATAAAGAGGTTGTCTCCCTCCGTGCCGTGGATCTGTTGCTTTGCCTTCTGCACGGTCGAGCACAGTCCGTTGCCCATAAAGGCGAGAAACACGAACACGTACCACTTCAGGGAGGCTTTTTCCTCGGTTTCTTCCTTTTCGTAGTTGATCAGGAACAGAGAGACGATCAACAGGAGCGTTCCCAGGATCAATTCAAGGGAGACGGGCTCGCGCAGGAAGAGAATGCCGTAGAAGCTGGGCACGAGCAGGGAAAAGGAGATGATCAGACAGGACTTCGCCAGCGAGCCGTAGCGGATCGCGAGAACGGCAAAAAAAGTGGCGGACGCATAGGAGAGCGCGAAGGCGGCGGAGGGGAGAATGAGCTTGGCGCTGTAGTAGGAATCCCGATTGATGGCGATGAAAAATATCATCGCGAACACCGCGATCATGCCGGTGAAAAAGAAGGTGCCGCTCTTACATTTGTCATTGAATTTCTGCTTGAAAATATTCTGGCCGGTGACGGCAAGGGCTGCAATGCTCAGTAAAAGATAAGGCAAAATGTCACATCCTTTCCTTGATTTCATACATATTTTATCAAATTCGTGCCTGCGGCGCAAGCATAAAATGTCTCAAAAAATGTTCAATTCTTCCCAAATACAAAAAAATAATTGACATGAGCACAATCTTTTGTTAGAATAAATTTATCAAGTTCTGAAGGGAAGGTTAACGTAATGTTGTTCAAATTCAACATAGAAAAGCTTGAGAAAATCCTCGAGGACTATCATGAAGTTACGGGAACGACTGTAGCGTTTTTCGACACCCAGTTTAACCGTTTGTTCTACTGTCCCAAGAATATGACTCGTTTCTGTGATATGATCCAGGGCACACCCGAGGGGGCGAACAGATGCGCCACGTCCGACTGCAAGCTGCTGGCAAAGTGTCTGGAGGAAAGGCGTCCTGTCATTCACCGTTGCCATGCGGGGCTCGTGGACGCGGCCGTTCCGATCATGAACGGAGAGGTGTTCATCGGGTTTATTGTATTCGGTCAGCTCCGTGACGATTCGATACAGAAAGTTCCCTTTAAGGATGTTTATGAGAACATCAAGGATCTCGATCTCGACAGGGAAGAGCTTCGCCGTTCGTACAACCAGCTTGTATTTCTGGATCGCAAGAAGGTCGAAAGCGCGGCTGAGATCTTTATCATGCTGACCAAATACATCTACGTCGAGCGTCTGATCGAGCAGGAGTACAGTAGCAAGGAGATGGAGCGCATCGCCGAGTACATTGACGCGCACCTGACCGAAAAGCTGTCGGTCAGCTCACTGTGCCGCTCCTTCAATCTCTCCAAGAACGCGCTCTATAACCTCTTCAACGTGCACATGGAGTGCCCCGTGAAGGAATATATCAACGCGCGCAGACTGGAGCGTGCCGAGCAGCTGCTCAAGACCACCGAGCTGCCCATCTACGAGGTGTGCGAGCAGTGCGGAATCGAGAACTACCAGTATTTCTGCCGTTTGTTCAAGAAGGAGAAGGGCGAAACGCCTCTCCAGTATAGAAAGAAGAGAAAAGCATCCCGCTACGGCGTCAAAAGATGAGGAAACCAATGTACAAGATTACCGTTCCGCTCATGCTTGAGACGGTCAACGACACTACCAAGCAGGAGTTTCTAGAGCAGCTTCAAGCGGCGAAGGCGGATCGCTTCACCCTCTCGGTCAACTTTGTTGGCGCGTCGGAGGAGCATACGAAAAAGCTTTGCGGCAAGATTGCGGATGTGGTCAAGTTTTTTGGAGAAAACGGAATCGACGCGGGCGTGTGGATCTCCCATTCCATCGGTATGGGGCTGGATCTTGCGCTTCCCGGTCTGACCGATCCAAACGGTAGGGAATACGCGCGCCTGGTAGATCTTGCGGGCGTGTCGTACAACGGAACGCGGTGCCCCACCGATGAGCTCTTCCGCGCGGACTTTTCGCATTTCGTGGCGATGATCGCGGGGACGGGCACGAAGTTTATTCTGCTCGACGATGATTTCAGATTCTCTCTGCGTGGCAAGGAGCTGATGTGCGCCTGCGACGCGCACATGGCTCGGATCTGTGAGCTTTGCGGAGAGGAATTGGATCGTCAGACGCTCAAGGAAAAGGCGTTCACGGGCAAGGCAAACAAATACCGCAGTGCGTGGCTTCGCGCGCAGGGAGATTCTCTGCGCGAGTTCGCAAGAGAGATCCGCGCGGCGGTGGACGAGGTCGATCCCACGGTCTGCGTGGCACTCTGCGCGTCTCACAGCGTCGACGATATTGACGGCACGTCTGCGGCGGAGATCACCAAGATTCTCGCGGGTGGCTGCGAGCCTCAGATGCGCGTCCACGGCGCGCCCTATTGGGAGATCCATTGGCCCAAGCCCCTGCCGGCGGTGTTTGAGTTTGTCAGATGCTTCTCGCGTATGGCAAAGGCAGAGGGCGTAGACCTTCTGATGGCGGAGGGAGATTGCTACCCTCGTCCCCGATTTAACACCCCGTCCTCTCACTTGGAGCTGTTCGATGCGCTCAACCGCGCTGACGGCACCAACGGAGGAATCCTCAAATACATGATGGACTACAACGCTACCCCCTCGTACGAGACGGGATACGTGCGCCGTCATATCCACAACTTCTCCCGCATGGAGGAGCTTGAGGCGATGTTCGCGGGCAAGCGCGATTGCGGCGTGGAGGTGCCTTTGAAGCCGCATCTGATCGAGAACGCAGATCTTGATGTGAGCGTTTTGAGCGATCAGTACCCCTATCCTTCGGCGGCGAGCCTGCTTGCCATGGCGTCCATTCCCACCTCCTGTGACGGAGATGGAATCTGTCAGGCGATCTTTGGCGAGAACGCGCGGTACGCCGACGCGGACGCGCTGAAAAAAGGCGCGCTTATCGACGGTGTTGCGGCGGTGATTTTGATGCAAAGGGGCGTTGACGTAGGCCTTTCGGGTGCGTATTGCTTTGAGGAAGGACGTCCTTCCCACGGCGTTTCCCCCGACGGCAAGGATCGCTCTTGGATCATTTCCAGAAGCGTGCGTTTTTTGAACGCCGAGCTCCACCCGAACGCCGAGGTGGTGATGTACGCGGACGACGGCGGCAAGCTGCGTCCTCTCGTTTACCGCTATGAGAACAAGAACGGACAACGCTTCGTGGTCTATATGACCGACCCCATGGCAAAGCTCTACAACCACGAGATCTGCAAGGGATACCTCATGCAGAATGCTCTCAAGGAGGGCGTGGAGTGGATCGCGGGCGAGCGTTTGCCGGCGGTCTGCATGGGAAATCCCTCTCTCTATCTGCTCTGCAAGAGAGACGGCGGCAAGATGGCGGTCGGACTGTTCAACTGCTTTGCCGACTCGGTGCTCGAGCCCGTGGTGAAGCTGGACGGCGAGTACAAAAAGATTCGATTCGTCGGCTGCAACGGTCGAATAGAGGGAGACACGGTCTACCTCGATGCCCCCCTGCCGGCGTTTGAGTTCGCCGCGTTTGAGGTGGAAAAGTAAGACGTAAGGAAAGAACCCGTTTGGTCGAACCGACGGGTTCTTTTGTGTTTTTGGTATATAATAGGAAAAAATGGGTCAAATTACGCGATAAAAAGACAAAAGTGCAATTATGAGGGAAGGACTGTCCTTGATAAAAGGGCGGGTTTTTGATATAATTTTGATGAAATGAATAAAGCTTGGAATGTCGAGGCGGCAGTTTGGTGTTGAATTTGTCAAGAAAAGGCAATTCTGCGCGCCTTTGTCGGCCTTGGGGGGATGGGCGAAATTCAATTTGCTCGCGGGGGCGATCCCGCACAGATCAAAAAACAAACACAAGAAAAGGAGAAACAACACATGAAAAAGAGACTCTTAAGTATCTTGCTTGTTGCGGCTATGGTAGTGGCAATGGTGCCCGCTATGGTGTTTGCAACGAGCGCGGAAACCGACGTTACCGTCACCAACTGGAGCGCTGATGAAATCGTGCTGATGAACGCCGCAGATTTCGTTGAGTTCCGCAAGCAAATTATATCTAGGGCTGTTAACAAGGTTGCGTTTGTAAACCAGACCGTAAAGCTTGGCGCAGACATCGATTTGAACGGTGTTACTTTGGCTCAGTTGGATGCCAACCAGGGGTTCTGCGGCACCTTTGACGGTCAAAACCATGTGATTAAGAACATTTCGTACAGTGGAAGCGGCTATAACGGCTTGTTCGGCGCGATTCCACAGAATGTTGACGCTCCTATTGTGCTGAAGAATTTTGCGATTGTAAACGCAACGTTCACAGCTACTGTAAGAGCATCGATGCTCTATTCGGCTGCATATTCCGATACGAGCTTTGAGAATGTTTACATCAATGCTGTCGTTAAATCTAGCACCAATGGAGACAGATCGGGTGGATTTGTCGGATATGTGTGGGATAGTACGGTAACCTTTACAAACTGTGTGTTTGATGGAACGGTGACGAACACCAGTGGAAACGGCGCGTTCGTCGGCAGTATGCGTGCGGGATCTGGTGCCGCCAAGGATGGTGTGGTTTCTCTCACAAATTGCTTGGCGAACTCTTCTTCTAATTTCGTTGGCATTGATGAGACTAACGGCAAAAAAGGCCCCACTCTTACAAACTGCATCAAATACGATGCAGCGACGGTTGGGGAGGGCTTGGCAGCTCAGACTTATTTGGATGCTAACAATCTGACTGATTGGACTGCGCTGGATGAGGGTTATCCTGTCCCCACCACCATTGCAAGCGCTTTTTTCGAAACGATTAAGGTGATCAACTGGGATGCTGATGAAATCGTGCTGATGAATGCGGACGATTTTGTTGCGTTCCGTCAGCAAATCATTACTAAAGGTAAAACTGCGTTTGTAAACCAGACTGTAAAGCTTGGCGCAGACATCGATTTGAACGGTGTTGCTTTGGCTCAGACGGATGCCAACCAGGGGTTCTGCGGCACCTTTGACGGTCAAAACCATGTGATTAAGAACATTTCGTACAGTGGAGGCGGCTATAACGGCTTGTTCGGCGCGATTCCGCAGAATGTTGACGCTCCTATTGTGCTGAAGAATTTTGCGATTGTAAACGCAACGTTCACAGGTAGTGTAAGAGCATCGATGCTCTATTCGGCTGCATATTCCGATACGATCTTTGAGAATGTATACGTCAACGCTGTTGTTACATCTAACAACAATGGAGACAGATCGGGCGGATTTGTCGGATATGTGTGGGATAGTACGGTAACCTTTACAAACTGCGTGTTTGATGGAACGGTGAATAACACCAGTGCCGCCGGCGCGTTCGTCGGCAGTATGCGTGCGGCATCCGGAACCGGCAAGGATGGTGCGGTTTCTCTCACAAATTGTTTGGCGAACTCAGAACAAGCGTTCATTGGCATTGTTGAAACTTCTAACGGGGTAGGCGCTACTATTACAAACTGCATCAAATATGATGCTGCGACGGTTGGGGAGGGCTTGAATTCCAATGCTCCCGAGGGCTTTACCGCTCGCAACGAGTCCTACCCTGTGCCCACCACGCTTCTGCCTTTCTTCACCGACACGATCAACGCGGCACACACCACCCAGGCAGGCGCAGCAGAGCTTGTCGTTGAGTACTCTACCGCACAGGAGAAGTACGAGAATGGTGAACTGAGCGTTCGTCTCATCGGTGCGATGAACCTTGAGGAAGGCAAGACCTTGGCAGACTA
>JAZSBE010000023.1:0-34478 GCA_045602215.1 Eubacteriales bacterium
CTGACCCTGAGCCTTTTGGACGGTCACGCAATCCCCTCCAAGAGCGATCGCGTCGGTAACGATGCGTTCTGGGGCTAATTCAGTAAATGAAAACCTAATAAAAGATCCCGCTTGCGTGATGCAAGCGGGATTCTTTTATCAGTTCACCGTAGGGGAGGGGTCTCTGTCAAGAGAAACGCCTCCCCTACAAGGTGAATTGTGATACCGTCGGTTCTGTTTGGGGCAGGACGATGCCCGAAAATGAAAGAACCCCCGCAAAACGGGGGTTATTCTCAATCCTGTTTATTACCGTAAAGAAAATCCACTCTGCCCGAAAAGAGCGCCATGATGCCGCGGTAGATGACGTCGGGGCGGTCGCGGAAGCTCTTTTTGATCTGCTGGGCGCGGTACTCCGAGTCGGCGTTGAGGGTGGTGGAGAGTAGGATCTTGTCCTTTTCCTTAAGCGTTACCGTGACGTTATAGGTCTGGTCGGGAAGACGCTCGGACTCGCAGTCCACCAGGATCCCGCGGCGGCGGAAATCGAGGTACTGCAAAGCGCACGCCATGCTTTTATCCAGAACGGTGGGGAGAATGTCCGACTTGAGCTGCTCGGCGATGAGGCGTCCGCGGTGGGTGACCGAGTAGAGGGGATCACCGTGCTCGCCCTTGCCGTCCTCGGCGATCAGCCCGCCCTCCAGCATCTCGTGAAAGGCGTCTGCAAAGTCGAGGTACATCACGTAGTCGGTCTGCATGACCATCTCGCTCACGGTCACGTAGTCCATAGGGTAGTTGAGATTCTTCATCAGATACAGGACGAAGATCTTGACGTTATTCAAGCTGCCGATCTGAGAGCCCATGCCGGTCCTCCTTGGTGTGATTTTGCATTAGTATAACATATTTTTTTAGAAAATTCAATAGTTTTGGTTGCATTTTCATTTTTTTTATGTTATGATATAAAAAGATAGTCAAAAAATGCTACCATGCAGTAAAAAAGGAACTTTTTATCATGATTCAGATTGCCATTCTTGGTTTTGGTGTTGTCGGAAGCGGCACCGCCGAGGTTTTGACCGAAAATAAGGAGCTGATCGCCAAGCGTTGCGGCGATGAGGTGAACGTCAAGTATATCCTCGATCTGCGCGATTTTCCCGATCACCCCTTGGGAGACCGCGTGGTTCACGATATCAGCGTGATCCTTTCTGACCCCGAGGTCAGCATCGTCGTGGAGATGATGGGCGGCTCTCACCCTGCCTACGATTTTTCCAAGTCCGCTCTTCTGGCGGGCAAGAGCGTGGTGACCTCCAACAAGGAGGTGGTCGCCAACTTTGGCGCGGAGCTTTTGGAAATTGCCAAGGAGAAGGGCGTGTCCTATCTCTTTGAGGCGAGCGTTGGCGGCGGTATTCCGATCATTCGACCCCTGCAGGTCGATCTCGCGTCCAACGAGATCCTCTCGGTCAGCGGCATTCTGAACGGAACGACCAACTTTATTCTCACCAAGATGAAGGACGGGGGCGCGGATTTCGCTTCTGCTTTGAAGGAAGCGCAGGCAAACGGCTTTGCCGAGGCGAACCCTGCGGCAGACGTTGAGGGTCTGGACGCAGCGAGAAAGATCGTGATCCTGGCGGCACTTTCCTTTGGAACGCTGATCTCTCCGAGCAAGATTTCGGTGGAGGGCATTACGGGTATCACCGCAGAGCAGACCGCCGTGGCGGAGTCCTTCGGCTGCGCCATCAAGCTGATCGGTCACACCGAGCGCATCGGCGGCCGCGTGCTGGCACTGGTCGCACCCCATATGGTTCCCGCCTCCAACCCCGTGCATCACGTCACGGGCGTGTTCAACGGGATCCTCGTGGACGCCAATATGCTGGGCAGAGCACTCTTTTACGGCGCGGGAGCAGGAAAGCTTCCCACGGCGAGCGCGGTGGTTGCGGACATTCTCTGTATTGCCTCTGGCTCCGAGGTCGCGGGACGCCTGTCTTGGAAGGTTGCGACCGACGCGGACGTCGCGGACGAATCTGCACGCGTATGCCGCCGTCTTTACGTGATGGAGGGCTGCGCGAAGTGCGCCGAGAAGACGCGTGAGTTCTTCGGCTTTGATTCCTACACGGTGGACGCGGAGAAGGGCACCTTTGCCTTTATCAGCCGTGCGATGTCGGGCAGGGAAGCGGACGACGCGCTTGCGGCTTGCAAGAAGACGCTCGTGTGGAGCATGCCCGTTCTGGACTGATTTTATGAAAATAAGATGGGGGACTTGGAAATGAGTTCCCCATTTAACATAGAACCACCGCGCGGGGATCTGCGCGGGGAAGGGAGTTCTTTTTGAAACGACTGACAAGAATCTTGCGTTCCCAGCTTTCGCTCCTCAAGCCCTTTTTGTCAAGCTGCTCCTTGGCGACGGCAAGACGCGGGCAGGAAAAGCTCGGACGGCTGATGACGAACGCATACAAAAAAGAGGTTCGCGCAGAGGATTTCACCATCGGCTCGATGCCGTGCGCCATGATCACGCCCCGCGACGAGCTGTCCGACGGCGTCATTCTCTACCTCCACGGTGGCGGCTACACCTGCGGAAACCTCGACTACGCCAAGGGCTTTGGCAGTGCTTTGGCGGCAAAGTGCGGCATTCGCGTCCTCTGCGTCGCCTACCGCCTCGCCCCCGAGGAGGTCTATCCTGCGGCTCTGCAGGACTGCACCGACGCCTACGGATACCTGCTCTCCAACGGCTACGCCCCCTCCAGAATCCTGCTTTGCGGCGAGAGCGCGGGGGGAGGACTCTGCTATTCTCTTTGTGTCAAGCTCAGGGATAAGGGCTGGGCGCTCCCTGCGGGGATCATCTCCATCTCTCCTTGGACAGACCTCACGATGAGCGGCGCGTCCTATGAGAAAAACCTCAAAAGAGACCCCTCTATGACCAAAGAGAAGCTCAAATACTACGCCGATTGCTACCTCTACGGCGCGAAAATGACCGAGAAAAATCTCTATCCCATCGTCAACGAGAACGCCGAGGAGGACGCCGGCATCAAGCGGCAACCCTTGGTGTCCCCGCTCTTTGCAGATCTTGACCGTATGCCCCCCTCCCTCATCTTCGTGGGGGGAGACGAGATCATGCTGGACGATGCCACGGGAATCCACGAAAAGCTTCTTGAGGCAGGCTGTAAATCCGAATTGGTGGCGACCCCCGAGATGTGGCACGGCTACGTGCTCTACGGACTGAAGGAGAACGAGGGGGACTTTGACCGCATCCGAAAATTCATACGTGTGTGCGTCCCTCACCAAAAGAAGCTCCGCTGGCTGACGCTGGACAACGCGGCAAAGATCTTTCCCGCCGCGCGCCGCCGCAACTGGAGCAACGTCTTCCGCCTGTCCGCGACCATGAACGAGCCTGTCGACAAGAAGGTGCTTCAGAGCGCCCTCGACGTCACCGTCCGACGCTTTCCCTCCATCGCCGTGCGCCTCAAAACGGGATTTTTCTGGTACTTCCTTGAGGAGATCCCCTCGGCGCCCGAGATTATGGAGGAAAAGCCTTATCCGCTCTCAAGAATGATCTTTGACGATATCCGCAAGTGCGCCTTCCGCGTCATCGTCCACGACCGACGGATCGCGGTGGAGTTCTTCCACGCCCTGACCGACGGAAACGGGGGACTGGTCTTCCTCAAGACCCTGGTTGCCGAGTATCTCTACCAGAGGTACGGTACGCGTGTTCCGATCGGGGACGGCGTGCTTGACCGACTGGAGGAGCCGAGCGAGTCCGAGATGGAGGACAGCTTCTTCAAATACGCGGGCAAGAAGGCCGCGTCGCGCGCCGATACCGACGCCTTCAAGCTCACGGGCGAGCGCGAGTTGGACGGCTACAAGACCAACACCACCTTCCTCCTCGACGCCGCCGAGGTTGCGGCAGAGGCAAAGAAACGGGGCGTGACGGTGACGGCGTACCTGACCGCAGTGTTGATCCTTTCCTGCGTACGCGTGCAGGAGAGTACGGTCAGAAATCCCAGAAGATACAAGCCCGTCAAGATCCTCATTCCCGTCAATCTGCGAAAGATGTTCCCCTCAAGGACGCTTCGCAACTTCGTTCTGTACGCGACGCCCGGGATTGATCCCGCGCTTGGGGAATACGGCTTTGACGAGGTGTGCGGCATTGTGCATCATCAGATGAAGCTGCAGATCACCGAAAAGAACCTCGCTGCCATGATCGCAACCAACGTCAACAACGAGCGGCAGATGATCCTTCGTCTTGCCCCGCTCTTTATCAAGAATTTCGTGATGAAGCTCATCTTCAACGCGGTGGGAGAGCGCAAGTCCTGCTTCAGCTTTTCCAACCTTGGCGTGGTGAAGATGCCCGAGGAGTTCTCCTCGGCGGTCGATCGGCTGGATTTCGTGCTTGGCGTCCAGTCGCAAGCCCCCTATAACACCTCTGCCATCACCTACAACGGCGTGTTGAACCTGAACGTGATCCGAAACATCAAGGAGCCCCTTCTCGAGAGCCGACTTTACGGCGTTCTCCGCGAGCAGGGCATCCACGTGAAGGTGGAGAGCAACACAAGAGAAGGAGGAACGTAATATGTACTGTATCAAATGCGGCGTTGAGCTGTCGGAGGGACAAAAGATCTGTCCCCTCTGCCATACAAAGGTCTATCATCCCGATCTGCCCGTGGAGCAGGCGACCCCGACCTATCCCCAAAAGGAGTTCCAGTCGGAGGAATTCAACCCCCGTGGCGTGCTGTTCGTCATCACCATTTTGGCCGCCCTCGTCATCGGACTTGTGGTGGGGTTTGAGTTGTCCTTGCATCATACGGTTGGCTGGTCGGGCTACGCGGCGGGTGGAATCCTGCTCGCCTACGTGGCGGCGGTCCTGCCGTGCTGGTTCAAGCATCCCAATCCCGTGATCTTCGTGCCCTGCGATTTTGTCGGCGCGCTTGGCTTGCTTCTTTATATCAATCTGCGTACGGGAGGGAACTGGTTTATCAGCTTTGCTCTGCCCGTGACGGCGTCGCTCTGCGCTATCGTCTCGGCAATGGTCGCGCTCTTGCGCTATCTGCGTCGCGGTCGCCTCTATACCGTGGGCGGCGGACTGATCGCGCTTGGTGTGTGGACGGCGCTCCTCGAGTACCTGCTCCGAACGGCACTTGAGGCAAAGACCCCCATCTTCTGGTCGCCCTTCTCGGGCGGGTCGCTCTTCATCATGGGTATGATGCTGATCGTCATCGCGATCGTCCGCCCCTTGCGCGAATCTCTTAGAAAGATCTTTTTCGTGGGCAGAGTGGACGGCTGACAGAGGAAGATTCTGTATAAAAATGAAAAGGACGTTGCACACTTTTTGTGATGCGGCGTCCTTTTTAGCAGTTATGAGTTTAGAGTTATGAATTTGGCATCGCCAAATGTTATGAGAGTGCTTCGCACTCGTTATGATATGATTGCCATCTTACTTCAAGCTGTGCCGAAGGCACAACATAACTACGCGAAGCGTATCATCACTCATAACTCGCCGCCAGGCGATCATAACTGCATACCTGCGGTCTCGCAGGTATGCTAACTTCGTCCTTTTTGTGTTACTTCTTCAACAATTAACAGAATGTTCACGAATGTTTTGCTCGCTTCGTTGACAAAACGACGCTTTTGTGGTACAATTTTATTAAGATGGGGTAGGGTTTTTTAAGACAAAAAACGTCGGATTTTACCCCGAGAAAAAGGAAATTGGAGGACAATCCAAATGGAGAAAAACGCAACGGTCGGAATGCAGAAAATGCTCGGCTTGTTTGACTCCGGAAGCTTCGTGGAGATTGGAGCATATCTGGGGAGAAATGACAAGGACCTCGCGGGCGTGGTTTGCGGCTACGGCGCGGTCAACGGCAGACTCGTCTATGCATTCGCGCAGGACAAAGACCGCGAGAAGGGCGCATATGACCTCACGGCGGCCAAGAAGATCGGCACGCTCTACGAGATGGCGATGAAGAACGGCGCGCCCGTGATCGGAATTTTTGACAGCATCGGCGCATACGTGTCGGACGGCTCGTCGGCACTCGACGCATACGGCAAGCTGCTTGCCTGCGTCAGCCGCGCGTCTGGTGTGATCCCGCAGATCGCCCTCATTGACGGTGTTTGCGGCGGAACCTTTGCAACGGTAGCTTCGATGTTCGATCTCTCCGTTTCGGTCAAGGGAGAGGCAAAGCTTTACGTCAACGCCCCCTTCCTGATCGGTAAAGAGACCGGTACGGCAGAATATACGGCAGAGAACGGGCTGACCTCGATCCTTGCCGAGAGTAGTGCAGACGCCATCGCGCGCGTTCGCTCGCTGATCGACCTGCTCCCCGCCAACTGCGAGGAGGGAGTTGCGGCTGAGGACGCGATCGACGACGTCAACCGCCCCGTTGCCCCCACGGGCTTGAGCGGCGCGGCTCTCTGCGAGCTGATCGCCGACGCGGGACTCTTCACCGAGATCGGCGGCGCGTACGCCGAGGAGATGGTGACGGGACTGGCGCGCATCGGCGGCGTTGCCTGCGGCATCATTGCAAACGATGCCGAAAAGAACGGCGGCAGACTGACGGGGAAGGGTGCGAAGAAGGCGGCAAGACTGATCTCCTTCTGTGACGCGTTCGGACTTCCCGTTGTGACCCTCGTTGACAGCGAGGGCGTGACGGTCAGCGAGAGCGAGGAGCCTACCTTGGCAACGAACCTCGGCAAGCTCGCCATGGCGTACTCGTCCGCGGATATTGCAAAGATCACGGCGGTCACGGGAAAGGCCTACGGTGCGGCATTTACCCTTATGGGCTCCCGCGCACTGGGGGCTGACATGGTCTACGCGCTCCCCGACGCCGAGGTGAGCGTGATGGAGCCTGCGGCGGCGGTGGCGTTCCTCTGGAACGATCGCATCACCGAGGACTGCACGCGACAGGATCTGATCGAGGAGTGGAAGCGCACCCGCGCGTCGGCAGAGGCGGCCGCAACGGATGGAAGCGTGGACGATATCATTGATCCCGCAGAGCTTCGCGCAAGGATCTGCTCGGCGGTCTATATGCTGATGATGAAGCGTTCGGAGAACACCGCGCGCAGACATTGCAACCTTCCTCTTTGATTGGAGGATCTGATATGATGAACTCGAATTTGTTTTACGCCCTGCGTGTCAGCGGCAGAACCTTTGCGGAGGACGCAAAGGAGGCGGGCACGGTCACCCTGCTTGGTATGGTGGCGATCTTCGCGGTCCTGTCACTGCTTTGGCTGGTGATCGAGATTCTGCACCGCGCGCTGACCGAGCAGAAGCCGACGGTCGCGGAGGAAAAGAAGCCTCAGCGCGTGTCGGCTCCCCCCGCAAAGCCTGCAAAAGAGGCAAGAGCGTTCGGCAGACCCGCGCCCGACGACGGCGCACTGGTCGCAGCAATCACGGCGGCAATCTCAGCCGCGATGGCTGACGAGGGATACACGGGAGGCTTCCGCGTGGTGTCCTTCAAGAGATCCTCCCCCCGCAGAAGCGGAAGAAACTGAATCATTTTGAAAGGTTGATAGGTGATAAAAATGAAGAATTATCGTGTAACCGTAAACGGTATTGCATATGACGTCGTGGTTGAGGAGATCGGCGCGAATCCTTACGCGCCCGCAGCTCCCGCCGCTCCCGTTGCCCCTGCCGCTCCTGTGGCAGCTCCCGCAGCAGCTCCTGCTGCTCCCGCACCCGTAGCAAAGCCTGCAGGCCCTGCAGGCGCGAACGCCATCAAGGCTCCCATGCCCGGAAACGTTATCAAGGTGAACGTCAAGGCGGGAGACGCTGTCAAGAAGGGCGACGTGCTCTGCGTGCTCGAGGCGATGAAGATGGAGAACGACATTATGGCTCCCGAGGACGGAACGGTTGCAACGGTCGAGGTAACGGCAGGACAGTCGGTACAGACCGACGCGGTTCTCGTGACCCTGAACTGAGCTGACTTTTTGCAAAAATCTGTAGAAAGGAAGCCGATCTATGAATCAAATCATTGAAAGCACGAAGGATTTTTTGCTTTCCACGGGTGTCTATAAGCTCATCGTGCAGGACGGCTGGTGGAAGACCCTTTTGATGCTTGCCATTTCGGGCGTGCTGGTTTATCTGGCGATCGCCAAGAAGTTTGAGCCTCTGCTCCTGCTTCCCATCGCCATCGGTATGCTCCTGACCAACCTCCCCGGGGGAGGGATGTTCCATCTGGAATTTTTCATCGGCGAGACGGTAAACTATGCCGAGGTGGTACACCACGGCGGACTGTTGGATCTGTTGTATCTCGGCGTCAAGCTGGGCATCTATCCTTGTCTCATTTTCATCGGCATCGGCGCGATGACCGATTTTACCCCTCTGATCTCCAACCCCAAGAGCCTTTTGATCGGCGCGGGCGCGCAGCTTGGCGTGTTCGTTGCCTTCTCGGGAGCGCTCCTCTCGGGAATGTTTACGGGAAATGAGGCGGCGTCCATCGGTATCATCGGAGGCGCGGACGGTCCGACGGCGATTCTGGTTACCAAGACCCTCGCCCCCGCTCTGCTCGGTGCGATCGCCATCGCGGCGTACTCCTACATGGCGCTGATCCCCATGATTCAGCCCCCCATTATGCGTGCGCTCACTACATCCGAGGAGCGCAAGATCCGTATGACCGATCTTCGCCCCGTATCGCGCACCGAGAAGCTGGTATTTCCCATCGTGGTCACCGCGGTCGTGGGACTGATCGTTCCCGACGCGTTGCCTCTCGTGGGATGCCTGATGTTTGGTAACCTGCTCAACGTATGCGGCGTGACCGAGCGTCTGTCGCGTACGGTTCAGAACGAGCTGATGAATATCGTCACGGTCTTCCTCGGCATCACCGTTGGAGCAACCGCGTCGGCAGAGAATTTCCTGCGTCTGCAGACCATTCTCATCATCTGCCTTGGTCTCGTTGCCTTCTGCATTTCCACCGTCGGCGGCCTGCTCACGGCAAAGCTCATGTGCAAGCTCACGGGCGGAAAGATCAATCCTCTGATCGGCTCTGCGGGCGTTTCCGCCGTTCCTATGGCGGCGCGCGTGGCGCAGAAGGTCGGACAGGAGGAGGATCCCGGAAACTTCCTTCTGATGCACGCCATGGGCCCCAACGTCGCGGGCGTGATCGGATCTGCGGTTGCCGCAGGCGTTCTGCTTTCCTACTTCGGCTAAATCGGGTAGGGATCTAACTTACAAGAAAGGATTCACAGTTGTATTATGGCAAAAGTGAAGATTACAGAAACAGTCCTTCGTGACTCTCACCAGTCGCTCATCGCCACCAGAATGACCACCGAGGAGATGCTCCCCATTCTCGAAACGATGGACAAGATCGGCTACCATTCCCTCGAGGCGTGGGGCGGCGCGACCTTTGACTCCTGTATGCGATTCCTCAACGAGGACCCTTGGGAGCGTCTGCGCAAGATCCGCGACAAGGTGAAGAATACCAAGCTCCAGATGCTCTTCCGCGGTCAGAATATTCTGGGATACCGCCACTATTCGGACGACGTGGTGGAGTATTTCGTGCAGAAGTCGATCGCAAACGGCATTGACATTCTCCGTATTTTTGACGCGCTCAACGATCCGAGAAACCTGAAAACCGCGATCGACGCGACCAAGCGCGAGGGCGGACACGTGCAGGCGGCGGTCTCCTATACCACGGGCCCCATCTACACCCTCGAGTATTACGCAAATTACGCAAAGCAGCTTGAGGAAATGGGGGCAGACTCCATTTGTATCAAGGACATGGCGGGACTGCTCAAGCCCTACGATGCGTACGATATGGTCAAGGCGCTCAAGGAGAGCGTCAAGATCCCCGTTCAGCTCCACACCCACTACACCTCGGGCTTGGCGTCCATGACGCTCCTCAAGGCGGTGGAGGCAGGGGTTGACGTGATCGACACCGCCATCTCTCCCATGGCGTTGGGAACCTCTCAGCCTCCCACCGAGGCGCTGGTTGCAGCCCTGCAGGGAACCGAGTACGACACGGGCATCAGCCTGTCCGATCTCGACACCATCACCAAGTATTTCACCCCTCTGCGCGAGAAGTATCTCTCGAGCGGTCAGCTCAATCCCAAGGCACTCAAGGTGGACGTCAACGCGCTGCTCTATCAGGTGCCGGGCGGAATGCTCTCCAACCTTATGAGCCAGCTCGCGCAGGCAGGGAAGTCGGATCAGCTCGTCGAGGTGCTCGAGGAGGTTCCGAGAGTCCGCGCGGACGTCGGCTATCCGCCTCTGGTGACCCCCTCCTCCCAGATCGTTGGCACGCAGGCGGTGTTCAACGTCATCATGGGCGAGCGTTATAAGACCGTTACCAAGGAATTCAAGGGTATCGTGCGCGGCGATTACGGCAAATCCGCCGTTCCGATCGATCCCGCGTTCGTCAAGAAGATCATCGGCGACGAGACGCCCACCACCTGCCGTCCGGCAGATCTCCTCAAGCCCGAGCTCGAGAAGCTCAGAGGCGAGATCGCGCCCTATCTCGAGCAGGAGGAGGACGTGCTCTCCTACGCGCTCTTCCCCGAGGTGTCCAAGAAGTTCTTTGAGTACCGCAAGGCAAAGAAGTACGGCCTTGACGGCGAGAACGCAGATCCCAAGCTCGGCGTGCATACGGTTTGATAAGAAAAAAGACGAAGCGTTTGAATTACGTCTCATCATAAGATCTACAATCGGCAGAAGGGGATTTCCTTCTGCCGATTGTGCGACAATTGAACTAACAAAAAGCCTCGCCCTTAGGGAGAGGTGGCTCGCGTAGCGAGACGGAGAGGGAAAATGGAGCAAAAACCATTAAAGAAAAACAATAAGTTGTTAAATGTTGCAAGAATCTTGCGCCGAAATATGACTCGGCAGGAAAAACATTTATGGTATGACTTCCTGCGATATTATCCGCTGAAGATCTACAAACAGCGGATCATAGATGATTTTATCGCGGATTTTTATTGTCACAGTGCTCGACTTGTTATTGAACTAGACGGTTCAAAACATCACACAAACCAAGGCAAAGCATATGATGAGGCAAGAACTGAAATTTTTGAGAAGTATGGGATTTGTGTATTGCGTTTTTCCAACAAAGATGTAGATGACAGTTTCGATGGCGTTTGTCGAACGATTGATAGGGTTATCAATGAGAGAATCGAAAACTTGAAGTAAGCCCCCTCTCACCCGCTATCGCGGGAGCTCTCCCAAAGGGAGAGCCTTGGGTGAGAGTAACCTTTGTCATTCAAAAGGACGGAGTTTTTCTCTGTCTTTTTTTATTTTACGTTATAACCCCAACAATTTCTGCACATACTGAAGTCGCAGACTTTTTTATTTTGGGAGGTTGTGCATGATCAAGATACTGTACGTCATCAGCGACAAGAATATTGGAGGCGCGGGGGTGTTGATCTGCAACCTGCTTGCCCACCTTGACCGAACGCGATTCTGCGCGGCGGTGGCGTTGCCTTACGGGAGTCAATTGCGCGAGCGACTGCTTAATTGCAACGTGCAGATCCGCGAATTAGAGCACCCCGTGGATCGCGGGAGCGTCGCGTCGGTTCGCGAGATGATGCGCGTTATTCGCTTGGTCGACCCCGACATCGTGCACGCCAATGCCGCCGTCAGCGCGCGCATCGCAGGGCAACTCTGTGGCAAAAGGACGGTTCACACCAGACACTGTTACTTTCCCATCTCAAAGGGGAGCGGTATCGCGCATCTTGTGCGGAATCTTGGAAACCGATCGCTCTCGGATCTTGCGATCGCCACCTCCGAGTCCGCCGCCGAGAACCTGCGCGATCTTGGATTCCCCTCGCGTCAGATCCGCGTCATTCTCAACGGCTCCGACCCCGTCCGAGCGGTGACGGAGGAGGAGATTGACGAACTGCGCCGCTGTTGGGACTTGACAGAGGCGGATTTTTGCGTCGGGATCTGCGCGCGGCTGGAGCCATACAAGGGGCACGCGACCTTTTTGCGCGCCGTGGAGCGGCTTTGCGAGATGGATCTCCCTCGTCAAATGAAATTTCTCATCGTGGGTGAGGGAAGTCTGCGGCGGCATATCGAGCAGAACGCCCGCGCGCTGGGACTTTCCGATCGCGTGCGTGTCGTGGGATTTGTCGAGGATATGGCGCCCGTTTACCGCCTGCTCCGCGTGCTTGTCAACGCGTCGAGCGGTACCGAGACCTCCTGCCTTGCCATTTCGGAGGGCATGAGCGCGTCGCTCCCCACCGTCGCCACCGATTACGGCGGAAACCGCGCGATGATCGGCAAGGGGGAGGCGGGCATTCTCGTTCCCGTGGACGATCCCGCCGCGATGGCGGAGGCGATCCGCAAAATCGCGTCGGACGAGGTGCTGGAAAACCATATGAAAGAGGCGGCGTACGCGCGCTACCGCGAGCACTTCACCGCCGAGAGAATGACACGTGAGACCGAGCGCGTCTACTTTGAGCTGATGGAGAAAAAATAGTTTGATGGGAAAACAAACGCCTTTCCCTAACAACAGAAATTCTCACAGACCAGTTATACGGTTTGTGGGAATTATCTTTATTCAAAGTTGCGCAGGCTCCTTCCGTCTCGCGTTCGCGAGCCACCTCGATGTTTTGCTTGCAAAACTCGACATCGCTTGCGATAGGACCTCATCGGAGGGAGGCCATAACGTATCCTTGCTTTTATCGTGCGTCCGTGTGAATTTTTGTAGAATGATGCCCTTTCCCAAACAATAAAACTTCTCACAGACTCCCGAACCATCAGGGAACGGGAGTCTGTGGGAAGTTTCTTGAAGAGGGATAGGTTTGGGAAGGGAGGGGCTTCTTTTCAAAAGAAGTCCCTCCCTTCCCATATTCTTATCCTTCACTCAATGAAAAGGCAAAAGAGCCGATGCGATGGTGAAATAGATCATGAGCACCACGGTGTCAACGATGGTGGTGATAA
The DNA here is from genome assembly GCA_045602215.1 of Eubacteriales bacterium. Lineage (GTDB taxonomy): Bacteria > Bacillota > Clostridia > Oscillospirales > CAG-272 > UMGS1865. The sequence continues at coordinate 12,833 of JAZSBE010000023.1, forward strand.
AGGGGCTTGCCATCACTGCGGGGTCGAGCCCGAGCCGCTTTGCGCCCATGGGGAGCAGCGTGCCCACCAGCTTTGCAATGATGATGGCAAAGAAGACAGTCACACTGATGATGGCGGTGATGAGAAGGTTGTTCTGCATCGCGCCGTTTTCGAGAATCGTGGTCGCGTGGAAGCGGAAATCCACGGCGTAGACCTTGAGGAAGGTCGCCGCGGCAAGGGTCAGTCCGCAAAGGATGGATACGCGAAATTCCTTCCACAGTACCCTGAAAACGTCGCGCAGACGGATCTCGTCCAGCGACATTCCGCGGATGATGGTGACCGAGCTCTGTCCGCCCGCGTTTCCGCCCGTGTCCATAAGCATGGGGAAGAAGGCGGTCAGAATGGCGTAGGCACCGATAGCGGTCTCGTATTTCGTGATGATGGTGCTGGTAAAGGTCGCGGAGACCATCAAGAGAAGCAGCCACGGGATCCTCTTTTTCCAAGTCTCAAAGACGCCCGTCTTCATATAGGGCTTGTCGGTGGGAAGGATCGCCGCCATCTTCTCGATATCCTCGGTCGCCTCGGCTTCGAGGACGTCCATCGCGTCGTCAACCGTAACCAGACCCACCAGACGCTCCTCGGCGTCCGCGATGGGGAGGGCGATGAGGTCGTAGTGAGAGATCAGATTTGCCACCGTCTCTCGGTCGTCCAGCGTGTGGGCGTAGATGACCGCCTCGTCCATGATCTCCTCGATCGTCTGTTCCGGCTCTGAAAAGAGCAACGCCTTGAGGGGCACGACGCCCTGCAAAACGCGCTTGGCGTCGGTGACATAGGCAACGTAGACCGTTTCCTTGTCAAGACCCGTGCGTCTGATGCGCTCCACCGCCTGCGCGCAGGACATATCCCGCCGCAGGTCGATAAATTCGCTCGTCATCACGCTTCCCGCGCTGTTTTCGGGGTAGGCGAGGAATCGGTTCAGCTCGGCGCGCGTCTCGGGAGTGGCGTTGCGAAGGATCTTCTTGACCACGCTCGCAGGCATCTCCTCCAGCATATCCACCGCGTCGTCGGTCGCAAGCTCCTCCAGAATCTCCCCCATCTCGCGGTCGGAGAGGGAGGTGACAATGGTGTTCTGCAGATCCGATTCGAGCTCGGCAAAGATCTCTGCCGCCGTATCCTTTTTGAGCATACGGAAGACTATCGGGATGCGCTGGGGAGGCAGGGAGGTCAGATATTCTGCGGCGTCGACGGGGTTCATCTCGTCCAGATGCTGCATCAGGGTTGCGTATTGCTTGGAATCCAGGAGGTCGTTCATGGTGTTGAACTGTTCAAGCTTCATCGGATTCATGGGGGATCACCTCCTCTTTGGGAATGAAAAAATTAAATATAGGTGTCGATCGTTCCGAGATAGATCTCCATCTTCGCCTCGGCATCGGTCTGATCCTTTGCGCGCAGGAGATAGTAGAACTTGACCTTGGGCTCGGTTCCCGAGGGACGAACCACGATCACGTCGCCGTTTTCGAGCTGGTAGTAGAGCACGTTGGAGCGGGGAAGACCCGTCGGGCGGCTCACGCCGTTTTCGGTGATGGTCTGCGATTGATAATCTCCAACGAGAGTAACTGCAAATTCTCCGAACGTCGCGGGAGGATTTTGGCGAAGACCGTTCATCAGAGCCGCCATTCTCTCGTTTCCGTCCACGCCCTCCATATAGAGCTCGCGGTTTGCCTCATAGCAGTAGCCGTATCTCTCAAAGAGCGCGTTCAGCGCGTCGGAGAGCGTCATGCCCTTGGCGCGGTAGTAGGCGGTCATCTCGCAGATGAGCATGGATGCGACCACCGCGTCCTTGTCACGCGCGTAGGTGCCCTTGAGGTAGCCGTAGCTTTCCTCAAAGCCGAAGAGGAAGCTTCCGTGTCCCTCTCGCTCGTGGTTCTTGATGACCTCACCTATGAACTTGAATCCCGTGAGGACGTTGAACATCTCCACGCCGTTTGCGCGGCAGATGCGCGTTGCCATCTCGGAGGAAACGATGCTCTTGACGGCGTAAGGCTCCTCGGGCATGGTGTTCGTTTCCTTGTATGCCGTGATGATATAATCGAGCAGGAGCGCGCCCATCTGGTTGCCCGTGATCGTTTGGAAGGAGCCGCCCTTGGTTCTGGTCATCACGCCCACGCGGTCGGCGTCGGGGTCTGTCGCCACGATCAGGTCGGAGCCCACCTCGTTTGCCAGAGCGATTCCAAGCTCAAACACCTCGGGGTATTCGGGGTTGGGCTTTGCCACGGTAGGGAAGTCTCCGCTGATGACCATTTGCTGATCCACGGTGTAAAGATGCTTCAGCCCGATCCGACGCAGGATCTCGGGCACGAGGCGATGACCCGTTCCGTGAATGGGGGAGTAAACGATCTTAAGGGTATCCGCCACGTTGCGCACCGCCGAGGGATTGACCGTCTGCGCCTGGACGGCTCGGAGATACTTCTCGTCGATCTCCTCGCCGATCAGCTCGATCTTGCCCTCGTTGAGAGCAGTTTGGTAGTCCATTGTACGGATATCTGCAAAGATATCCAGCTTGTTGATCTCGGAGGAAACGGTTGCGGCGTGCTCGGGGGGAAGCTGTGCGCCGTCCTCCCAGTACACCTTGTAGCCGTTGTATTGCTTGGGGTTGTGAGACGCCGTGATGTTGATGCCCGCAACGCACTTCAGCTCTCTGAGCGCAAAGGACAGCTCGGGCGTGGGGCGAAGCGACTCAAAGAGATAGACCTTGATGCCGTTTGCGGCAAGGACAGAGGCAGAGGTTCTTGCAAACAGCTCGGAGTTGTTTCTGCAGTCATACGCGACCGCAACGCCGTCCGCCGCTCTTCCTTCCTGCAAAATGAGCGCCGCCAGTCCTTGCGTCGCGTGCGCGACGGTATGACGGTTCATGGCGTTCAGTCCAACCTTCATAACGCCGCGCAAGCCTGCGGTGCCAAAGGTTAGATTCGAGGAAAAACGAATCTTTTTCTCGTCCTCGCTTTCGGCAATGGCGCGAAGCTCCTCTCTTTCACTCTCGCAAAGCTTGTCGCTTGCGAGCCATCTTTCATAAACTGCTTGGTAGTTTGACATGGTATAGAATCCTCCGAATGGGTGCTAAAAAATAATGAGATCAGGTCACTGACAACTCTTGTTTTGAAGATCATAGGTTAAAAGGTTTCACAAACAGGAGGCTCCCTTGTGCAAAGGGAGCTGTCAGCGGAGCTGACTGAGGGATTGTTTTTGTATAAGCTTGACTTTTACAATCCCTCCGTCTCGCAGACGCGAGCCACCTCCCTTTACACAAGGGAGGCTTTTGGTAAGCAAGCCTTGGTTGCTTTATGGAATCATTTTTATAGACGTTCCTTGCCGACAAGCTTGCCAAATACAAAAATTATATGTTATTTGCTCGCGAGATATTCACGAAGCGCCAAAGCTAACTGATCGGGGCAGGAGGTGCTCTTAAATCCGCAACGAATGCCCGACAGGCGTTCGATCGCTTCCTCCACCTTCATGCCGGCAACCAGAGCCGCCACGCCCTGCGTGTTGCCCGAGCAGCCACCGTGATATTTTACCTGTCTGACGATGCCGTCCTCAACGGCGATCTCGATCGCGGAGGAGCAAACGCCTCGCGTCTTGTAAATAAACTGATCCATGATAAATCCTTTCTGCTTGAGTCCTGCTTTTTATGTTGTGTAATTTGCGTAGTATCCAACGGTATGAAAGGAGGGAACCTCCATCGCAAGATAGAGAAGGAAGGCTGGGAGGTCTCCCTTGTCGGCGGAGAGGGTGACGTGCAACGTCTGCTTGCCGCCGTCCTCCGAACGCTTCAGATCTGCGCGCTCGGTTTTCAGTCCGCAGATCCTTGCCGCCTCCAAAAGATCCTGTACGTCAAGGTGTTCCTTCACCTCGCACCGCCCCTCAAAATATCGCGGGCGTGGAGAGGGCGTCGGCAGAACGGTCGGGGTGCGCCGCAACAGGGCAAAGCGCGTGATGCGCCCGTCTCCGACCCTGACGTCGCAGGTGGCGGTGATCTTCAGATCATAGCGGTCGATCAGCCGCGCAAAGTTCCCAAGCCGCCCCTCCTCCGAGCTTTCGATCGGGAGGATGCCGTATTCGGTCGATCCGTTGTAGACGCTCTCGCAGACGGCGGAAAAATCCGAAACGTAGGAAACGCGCGCGCCTCCCAAAGCCTCCCAAAAGCGTCCGAACGCCTCGTCGGTGTAGTGGTTTCTCTGATAGGAGATCCTGTTTTTGGAATCGCCGTCTGGGGAATTCTCTCCGATGGGAAAGAAGATCTCCTGCCACCCCTCGCTTGAGACGGGGAGCTTTTTCCTCAGCTCGATGCAGAGGAGCGCACGCTCAAGGGTGGAGCGCGCCTGCCCAAAGGATCGCAGGGCTTGGGGAAGGGATCGCAACGCCTCCTCGCGTGGGGGAAGACGGTGCTCGGGAAGCGACTCCAAGAAGGACGCGGGGTCACGAAAGCCGTCGGCGATCTCGCCCGCCAGATCACGAAGATGCGCCAGCAGTTGCTCGCTCAATTGCATCGAGCGTTCAAAGAGCTCGCCGAGGTTGGAGAGAATGATCTCCTCGGGAGAATAAGACTGAAATTCCTCCATCGCGCCTTACAGCATTTCCAGCACGCCGTGCGCGGTGGAGAGGAAGCGTTGCAGCTCCTCTGCCGTCAGCTTTCTCTGTGAGAGAAGCGCGAGCTGGTAGAGATAAGCCGCCGTCTTTTCCTGCTTTTCCCCTTCCATGTCGGACAGCTTGGAGAGGATGGGAGACGCGGTGTTGACCGTCAGCGTTGCCTCGGTGGGGAAGGACCCCTCCATGCCCATGCCGCTCATCGCGTAGAGCTTCATCATCTCCTCCATACGTCTCGATTCCTCCGAGACGGTGAGGAGCAGGGGAATGCTTTGGTCCTTGAGGGGGGAGAACACAACCTTGAGCTTGTCGTCTCCCGAGACCTTGATAAACAGATCGGAGAGCGCGGGGTTCTCGGTGACGTCTCCGTCGCCCTTGAGCGCGCCCGCCACGTCCGCGTCGATGCGCAGGTACTTGACGTCCTTTCCGTAGCTCTCGATCATGGTGACGAACTGGGTGTCAAGCTGCTTGTCAAACACCGCGACCGAGATTCCCTCGGATTCAAACATGGAGATATACTGCGCCTGAAGCGCCTTGTCGGTGGCGTAGTAGACGGTGTTCTCGTGCTTTTCCTTCGCCGCCTCCAAGTATGCCGTGGGGGTGACGAAGCTTCCGTTCGTCAGCTCGAGAAGGAGCGAATCCTTCACTCTGTCGTAGAACTTGCGGTCTCTCATGCAGGCGTATTCCACGAAGGTGCGGATATCGTTCCAAACCTTCTCATACTCCTCGCGAGCGGTGTTGCACAGACTGTTCAGCTTGTCCGCCACCTTCTTGACGATGTGCGCACAGACCTTGGAAACGTAGGTGTTGTTCTGCAGATAGCTGCGCGACACGTTCAGGGGAAGCTCGGGGCAATCCAAGACGCCCTTGAGCATCAGCAGATACTCGGGGATCACTTCCTTGATGTTGTCGGCAACGAATACCTGATTGTAGTAAAGCTTGACCTGTCCCTCGATGGACTCATACTCGTTGGTCAGCTTGGGGAAATAGAGGATCCCCTTGAAGTTGAGGGGGTAGTCCGCGTTGATGTGGATCCAGAACAGAGGCTCGCGGTAATCGTGGAAGACCCGACGGTAGAACGCCTTGTAGTCCTCGTCGCTGCACTCGGAGGGAGACTTCAGCCAAAGAGGGGTGGTATCGTTGATCGGCTTTTCCTCGGCTTCTCCGTCCTTCTTTTCGGTATCCTTCTCGCCCTCTGCCTTAAAATAGACCTCGACGGGCATGAAGGCGCAGTATTTTTCGAGGATGCTCTCGATTTTGAACTTTTCAAGATATTCCGCCTCGGCGTCCGAGACGTGCATGATGACCGAGGTGCCGTGGCAGTCGCGCTCGCCGTCCATGACCTCGTAGCTTCCGTCAGCCGAGCAGACCCAGCGAACGGCGGGCGCGTCGGTATAGGATTTTGTGATAACCTCCACCGTGTCGCTCACCATGAACGCAGAGTAAAAGCCCAGTCCGAAGTGACCGATGATGCCGTTGCTTGGGTTGTCGCCCTCGTATTTCTCGACGAACTCCAATGCGCCAGACAAGGCGATCTGACAGATATAGCGGTCGATCTCCTCGGCAGTCATACCGATGCCGTTGTCCGAGACGGTGAGGGTCTTTGCCTCCTTATCCAGAACGACGTCGATGCGATAGGTCTCGCCTCGGCTGTCGTACTGTCCGAGAGACTCCAGACGGCGGAGCTTGGTCACGGCGTCGGAAGCATTGGAGACGATCTCACGGAGAAAGATGTCCTTCTCGGAGTAGAGCCATTTTTTGATAACGGGGAAGATGTGCTCGGTCTGAACCGAGATTCCCCCTTTTTTCGTGATGTTTTCCATGATTTACGTGGGGTCCTTTCTATGACTGGGATTCGGATTGCTTATCCAGAAGATCCAAGCCGTGCATCTGACGGATGCGTCGCTTGGTTTCCTTTTCCGCGTTCTTTTCAACGCTCTCCGCCGCAAAATGCATACGGATCTCGTTTGACATCTCGGGAATGATCCTGTTGTGCACCAGGAAACGGTAGATCGAGAGCTTGGTTCTCTCGCCCTTGGTCAGTGATTTTCCCTTTTCCTGCTTTGTGAGGATCTCAAAAACGCTCTTCTCAAAGCGTCGGATGGAGGTGTCGGATGCACGTCTGACGTCCTTCGCGGGGTCTACGATGCTATCCGAGGGATAATAGTTTTCGGTCGCCGAAAGCAGACCCTTCTTGCGCAGCCTTTGCTCGATGCTCTGATCGAGCAGAGCGGTCAGGGTGGCAAAGAGGGGCACGCAGACGAGCAGCCCGCCAAGCCCGAAGGTAAAGCCCACCGTGGTCACGGCGATGGCGACCGCGAGAGAGCTGATGTTGTACTGGTCGAACATTCTGGGGTTGATGAGGTTTTTGTCGAGCTGCTGAATCACGAAGATGATCAGAAGCATGGTTACGGTCTTCTCGGGAGACGCCAGCAGCATGATGACGAGCGCGGGAATCGCGCCGATCACGGGGCCGACGAAGGGGATCATATTGGAGATTCCGCCGATCGCGGCGATCAGAATGGCGTGAGGCACGCCGAACAGAAGGAAGGCAAGGTACGCGGCGATCGAGATCATGAGCGACTCCGCCAGCTTGCCGAGAATGAAGTTTCCAAAGCAGCGGTTTGCCACCGTGCAGACGCGCGTGATAAACTCGTTGACCTCGTTATTAAAGAGGGCGCGGCGCATCTTCATGATCTGCGCGTGACGCTTTTCCTTGGACGCCAAGAAATAAATAGAAACGAAGAGGGCAAAGATGAGGTCGGTGATGACCGAGAAGACGTCGGTGAGCAGGGCGATCAGAGAGAACTTGCCGTTCTCTGCGAGGAGCGCCTCCGCCCATGCCATGATCTCACCGCTCTTTTCCATCAGCTTGCCGATCGAGAAGTCGAGGCTCGTCATATCGGTGGGCTTGATGAGATTCTGATAGATGCCCGCCGCCTCCAGCCGTTGGTTCAGTCTCTCGACGAGCGCGTTGTAGCTGTTAATGGCACCGTCCACGTAGTCGCCCAGATTGTTAAAGAAGTTGGTGAGCGCCGTGATGAGCTGCGGGATGAGGATCGCAATGAGAAGCGCGATCAGCAGAAAGAGGGTCAGAAAAGCAAGGGTGAGGGCAAGAAATCTCCGAAGCTCGAGATGACGGAGCTTGGAGAACGCCCGTCTTTCAAAGAATCGGAAGAAGGGATTGACGAAGTAGGAAAGGATCAGTCCCCAAACGATGGGGCGGACGAGCGCAAACAGCTTGTCAAAGAATCCGTGAAGGCTTTCCAGCCGCGTCAGGAAGACGAGCGCGAGCAGAATGGAGGCGTAGACGGAGATGGCAACGACCGCTTTTTTGCTCAGGGGCTTGCCTTGCTGTGAGGGTTGCATCATTGCTCGGTTCCTCCTTCCTCGGTGGTCTCAATGGAGGTTGCCTCGTCGGCTTCCTCGGGGTCGGCGTGCGCCGCCGTTGCCTCTGTCGCAAAGGCGATCAGCTCCTCGTCCGAAAGCTTTTGCAGAGCGCGGTGCTTTTTCGCCAAGGCGTAGGTGCGAAGCTGAAGCTGCTCCGCCTCGGTCAGGTTTCCTTTTCGGTCTGAGGGGGAGGTCGCCGTATATCCTACCTCGGGCGGAATATACTCCGCGCGCTTTTCCTCCTCTGCCGCAAGATCGGGGATCGCGTCCTCGGCGTAGTAGTCGTCAAGGTCTCCCGAAAGTCCCTTGTCGGCAAGTCGTTTGTCAAGCCAGAGCTTGGACAGCTCGATGATGGTTGCAAAGAGGGGAACGGCGGTCACCATTCCGACAAAGCCGAGCAGATCTCCCATGACCAGAATGGAGATGAGGACGCAGAGCGAGCTGACGCCCGTGTTTTCTCCCAGGATCTTGGGGGCGATGATGTTTCCGTCGATCTGCTGGATCACCAGGATCGAGATCAGGAAAATGAGCACCTTTACGGGATCGGTCAGAAGAATGATGATGGCGGTCGGAATGACGCCGATGAAGGGACCGATCACGGGAATGACGTCGGTGATGCCGATGATCACGGCAACGAGGATCGCATAGGGAATGCCAAAGATCAGACAAGCGATATAAACGAGAATCCCTACGATGCAGGAATCAAGCAGCTTTCCGCGGAGGAAGCCGCCAAAGGATTCGTCAGCGATTTGTACAAATCTCGTAATGACTTCATTCACGCGGTCGCCGAGATAGGCACGGCGGAAGCGCATGATCTGCGCGTAGCATCTTTCCTTGGATGCAAGCAGGAGGACCGAGATCATCACGCCGAAGATCACGTCGAGGATGACCTTGGTGGCGTTTTGCAGATTCTTTCGGATCACGCCCATCTGCTCTGGGCCGAAATCGTCGGCGATCTTCTCGGTCAGGGTGTTCCAGATCTCTCCGACCTTGGAGAGGATCTGATCCTTGTCAAGGGGAGCGAGGAAGGGAGTTCCGTCCTCCTTCGGGGGAACCTTTTGGTTGATCTTTGCGATCAGTCCGTTTGCCTTTTCCACCACGTCGGAGAGGTACGCGTCCGACTCGCCGATAAAGTTCTTGATGCTCTCCACGAGCTGGGGAACGATCAGAAGGAGCAGTCCGGCGATGATGGCAAAGAGGGCAAGATAGGTCAGAAGGAGAGAGAGGATTCTGCGGAGCTTGGGTCGGTTGAAGTGCAGAAACACCCGTCTCTCAAAAAAACGGAAAAAGGGATTGGCGAGGTACGCGATGACCAGTCCCGTCAAAACGGGTGCGAGCACGCTCAGAATCACGCCCAGCCAACGGTTGACCGTATCAAGATTTGCGATCAAAAGGATCAGCAAAAGGGTCACGGCGCCCACGGTAAGGGCAAGCGATGACCGACGGGAGATTTTATTTTCTTGCGACTGGTTCATGAGCAATCACACTTCCTTCCGGTAGAGTCTCGACGTCTGCCGCGGGCAAGACGTCTGCCAAGGCATAGTATCGTATTATATATTTTACTAAATTTTTTTAATTTCGTCAATAGAGTTTGGAAGATTTTCAAATAAAACTTGCAAAAGCCTCGGTTGTGTGGTAGAATAGACGCAGAAAGCGTTTTTGGAAAGGAATTTTTCAAGAAGATGAAGCACACGAGCGAGCAAGCAATGGCAAAAATCAACCTTTGTCTGGACGTCACGGGCAAGCGGGAAAACGGCTATCACGAGATCGACGGGATCATGCAGAGCGTCACCCTCTCCGACACCGTCACGGTTGGGTTTGAGGCGGCGGAGAAGACCGAGATCCGACTGACGGCGGAGGGAAACCCCGATATGCCAACCGACTCGCGCAATCTTGCGCATCGCGCGGCGGAAAGACTGCTTGACGCGGCGGCGGTGAGCGGCAGGGTGGAGATCCATATTCAAAAGAAGATCCCCATGGCGGGCGGACTTGCGGGGGGAAGCACCGACGCGGCTGCCGTCCTGCGCGCCCTGAACCGACTGCTCCCCACGCCCCTTTCGATCGAGCGTCTCTGTGAGATCGGCGGTCGCCTCGGTGCGGACGTTCCGTTTTGCGTCGTGGGAGGAGCCATGCGGACGAGAGGGATCGGTGACCTGCTCACTCCCGTGCCCTCTATGCCAAGCTGTCACATCGTGATCGCGCGGAGAGGGGAGGGCGTTTCCACCCCTTGGGCATACGGAAAATTAGACGAGATCTACGCCGATTTCACTGATCGGTCGCTCTGTCCCGCGTCGGGGCTTGACCGTCTTCTCAATGCTTTGGATTGCGGCTCGCTTGACGGCGTGTGCGCGTCGGTCTATAACATTTTTGAGGACGTGGTTGCCGCAGAAAAGCCCGACGTGACGGCAATTCGCGAGGAAATGCTGCGTCACGGTGCGCGCGTCTCCCGTATGAGCGGAAGCGGCCCTTGCGTGTTTGGGATCTTTGATTCCGAGGACGCGGCGGCGTGCGCGAGGGATTCCTTGCTCGCCCTTGGTGCGGCCGCCTATCTTTGCGCCCCCTTTGCGCAGAATTTTTCATAATTTCACACCCAGTTCACAATTAAGATGTACAATAACGAGTTGAATGATGCGTCCGACGTCGGACGGAAAGGAAAAGAATAGCTTGAAGAAGGATACGAAAAACACAGGCGTTTGCCTGAAAAAGACCGCCATCGGCGGTCAGGCTCTGATCGAGGGAATCATGATGAAGAGCCCGAAAAAGGCCGCTATGGCTGTGAGAAACCCGCAAGGGGAGATCGTTTTGGAGGAGGTCGAGACCAAGGGCGCGAACCGCCCGAGGTTCTGCCGCTGGCCCATCGTGCGCGGTCTCTTCGTCTATATCGACTCGATGGTGTCGGGCTACAAGTGCCTGATGCGCTCTGCCGAGATCGCGGGCCTTGAGGACGTGGTGGAGGAAAAGCCCAAAAAGAAGTCCAAAAAGTCCAAAAAGGAAGAAATCGAAACGGTTGAGACGGTCGAGACGGTTGAAACGCCGGAAGCGGCCGAGACCGAGAAAAAGGAGAGCGAGGACGAGGAAAAGCTGCCCGCGTGGCTGGTGTCTCTCGTTATGGTGCTGGGCGTGGTGCTCGGTATGCTCCTCGCGGTGGGACTCTTCGTGATGCTCCCCACGCTTCTGTTTGATCTGCTTGCAAAATTCGTACCTGTACTGAAGAATACGGGCAATCCCGCCCTCGATTCTCTCTGCAAATCCGCCTTTGAGGGCGTGCTCAAGGTGTTGCTTTTGGTCGGATACATGGCGGCGGTTTCCTTGATGAAGGACATCCGACGCACCTTTATGTTCCACGGAGCCGAGCACAAGACCATCTTCTGCTACGAGGCAGGCCGGGAGCTGACGGTGGAGAACATTCGTCTGCAGAACAAGTATCACCCCCGTTGCGGAACCTCGTTCCTCATTCTGATGGTTCTCGTGAGCATTTTTATTTCGTTCTTTATTGACCCCATCGCGCTCCTGATCTCGGGCGAGACCCTGCCCACGGCACTGCGCTTTGCGGTCAAGTTCCTCATGATCCCCCTGATCGTGGGAATCGGATACGAGTTGATTAAGATCGCAGGCAAGCACGATAATTGGTTCACCAGAGCCATTTCCATGCCGGGCGTGTGGCTGCAGCATCTGACGGTTCTGGAGCCCACCGACGATATGATCGAGTGCGCCATTGCGGCGATGAAGGAAGTAATCCCCGACGACGGAAGCGACCGTTGGGAATAATTGAGGTGACGGTATGTACGAGGATATCAAAAAACAGGCGGCGACGGCCGTGACGGAACTGATTGAGCAGGCAAGCCTGACTGCGGGCTCGATTTTGGTGATCGGTTGCTCCTCCTCCGAGGTGGTGGGGGAGAGGATCGGACACGGCTCGAGCATCGAGGCGGCAGAGGCGATCTTTGAAGCGATTGCGCCCATTCTGTCCGAGCGCGGGATCTATCTTGCGGCGCAGTGCTGCGAGCATCTCAACCGCGCCATCATCATCGAGCGGGCGTGCGCCGAGAGATACGGCTACGAGCCGGTGTGCGTGGTGCCACAGCCCAAGGCGGGCGGCTCCTTTGCCACCACCGCGTGGAAGAATTTTTCAAGCCCCGTGGCGGTCGAAGCGATCCGCGCGGACGCAGGTATGGACATCGGCGGCACCTTGATCGGGATGCACCTGAAGTGCGTTGCCGTTCCCGTGCGTCTTTCGGTGTCAAGGATCGGCGAGGCGATCCTCTTGTGCGCCAGAACCCGTCCGAAATTCATCGGCGGATCGAGAGCGCACTACGAATGAAAGCTGCCGAGTGTTTGGTTTGCTTTCTCAAAAATTGAGGAAAATCTTGAAAAAATCCAGCGATACTATTGACAATCGTGCCCAAAGGGTGATATAATATAGTATAATGTGTATTCTTGCGTCACGCGCGTGAGCGCGAGGGGCAAAGGCTCTGCATGGGAGATCTTGCCGTGCTCGGTCACAAGCAGAACAACCTTCAAGGAAAGGATTTACACCAATGGAAATTGCTATCATTGCACACGATTTGAAAAAAGAATTGATGACGCAGTTTTGTATTGCGTATTGCGGCGTGCTCAGCAAGCACAGCCTTTGCGCGACGAGCATTACGGCAAAGTATATTGCCGAGGCAACGGGTCTTGAGGTAGAGCGGTTGCTTTCCGGTGTGCAGGGAGGAGAACAGCAGATCGCGTCGCGCATCGCGTATAACGAGATCGATATGCTGCTGTATTTCAAGGATACCCGTCCCGACGTCGAGGTGAGTGAGGTCGAGAAGGAGATTCTCCGTATGTGCGATACGTACAACATCCCCGTTGCCACCAACATTGCAACGGCAGAGGTGTTGATCATGGCTCTGGACAGAGGAGATCTGGATTGGAGAGAGATCGTCAATCCGAGATCGGCTTACAACCAGAAGCACAAAAAAGTCTGAATCAAGTACGGTTCAGCCGGGAAAGACACGTTCGGTCGAGGTAGCATCAACAGAGAAGGAACTGTGAGAGATCACGCTGGAAGGTTCCGATGCGAAACGGCAGGAATACCACTTTCCTCTGACAACTGAATGGAGAGTGAAACTTTCGGGTGGAACCGTGTGGAAGATCCGCACCCCGTTTGGCGTTTGCCGACGGGGGCGGATTTTTTTGTTACAACAGAATCATTTACAGAAAGAGGTATATACAAAATGAAGATCAAATTGCAAAACGTGGAGATGGAGATCGAGTCTCCCATGACGGTTTACGAGGCGGCGAGAGCGGCTGAGATGATCACGCGTGAGGTGATCGGCGCCGAGATCGGCGGCAAGACGGTCGCGCTGACGCAGGAGCTTTCGGAGGGCGACGAGGTCAAGCTTCTGACCTTTGCGGACGATGCGGGCAAGCATCTCTTCCGTCACACCGCTTCGCATATTCTCGCGCAGGCGGTCAAGCGTCTCTATCCCGCGACCAAGCTCACCATCGGTCCTGCGATCGACAACGGCTATTACTATGACTTCGACTCGGAGATCGCCTTCAACGCAGACGCACTCAAGGCGATCGAGAGCGAGATGAAGAAGATCGTCAAGGAGAACCTCAAGATCGAGAGATTTGAGCTTCCCAGAGAAGAGGCGATCAAGTTCATGCAGGAGAAGGACGAGCCCTACAAGGTTCAGCTCATCGAGGAGCTTCCCGAGGACGCCGTCATCAGCTTCTACCGCCAGGGTGAATTCACCGACCTCTGCGCAGGCCCCCACCTCTTCAGCACGGGTGCTGTCAAGGCGTTCAAGCTGACGCAGTGCACGGGCGCGTACTGGAAGGGTGACCAGAACAACAAGATGCTGCAGAGAGTTTACGGCATCGCGTACCCCAACAAGGACGAGATGAACGCATATCTCGAGCAGCAGGCAGAGGCACTCAAGCGCGACCACAACAAGCTCGGCCGCGAGCTGGAGCTCTTCACCACGGTGGATTCCATCGGACAGGGCTTGCCGATCCTTCTTCCCAAGGGTGCGCGCGTGATCCAGACCCTGCAGAGATGGATCGAGGACGTGGAGCAGAGCAGAGGATACCTGCTGACCAAGACGCCTTTGGTGGCAAAGAGAGATCTGTACAAGATCTCGGGTCACTGGGATCACTATCTGGACGGAATGTTCGTCATCGGCGATCCTCACGACGAGACCAAGGAGTGCTTTGCGCTCCGTCCCATGACCTGTCCCTTCCAGTATCAGGTCTTTTTGAACAAGAAGCGCTCTTACCGCGAGCTTCCCATGAGACTGGGCGAGACCTCCACCCTCTTCCGTAACGAGGAATCGGGCGAGATGCACGGTTTGATCCGCGTGCGCCAGTTCACCATCTCCGAGGGACACCTCATTCTGCGTCCCGATCAGCTTGCAGAGGAGTTCAGAGGATGCCTCGAGCTTGCAAAGTACTGCCTTGAGACGCTCGGACTCTGGGAGGATTGCTCCTTCCGCTTCTCCCAGTGGGATCCTGCCCGCACCGATAAGTACGAGGGCACGCCCGAGCAGTGGGAGGAGGCGCAGGGCATCATGAAGCAGCTCCTCGACGACATCGGACTGGACTACAAGGTCGGTATCGACGAGGCTGCCTTCTACGGCCCCAAGCTGGACATTCAGATCAAGAACGTCTTCGGCAAAGAGGACACCATCGTGACCATTCAGATCGATATGCTCCTCGCCAAGAAGTTTGGTATGGAATACGTCGATTCCAACAACCAGATGGTAACGCCTTATATCATTCACCGTACCTCCATGGGTTGCTACGAGAGAACGCTGGCGCTCCTCATTGAGAAGTACGCAGGCGCATTCCCGCTCTGGCTCGCTCCCGAGCAGGTTCGCATCCTGCCCATCGGTGACGAGCACATCGACTATGCAAGAGGACTCAAGGAAAAGCTCGTAGCGGCTGGTCTGCGCGCCGAGCTGGACGATTCCTCCAACACCATCGGCTACAAGATCCGCGCAACGCAGATGCAGAAGGTTCCCTATATGCTGGTCATCGGTGCAAAGGAAATGGAGACCAACTCGGTGGCAGTCCGCAACCGCGCGGGCGAGACCGTGACCAAGACGGTGGACGAGTTCCTTTCCGACGCACTGCTTGAGATCGCAGAAAAGAGAAGATAACCGTGGAAAAGCTGCTTGATATTTTGAAGGAGATCCATCCCGACGTCGATTTTTCGACCGAGGAGGATCTGATCGGAGACGGGATCCTCGACTCCTTGGATATCGTGACGCTCATCACCGAGATCAACTCGGTCTTTGACGTCAGCATCCCCGCCGAGGAGATCCTGCCCGAAAACTTTTGCTCGGCAGAGGCGATCTACGCCCTGATCGAGCGTCTGGACGAGATCTGATATGCAATTTACGTCATTTCCGTTCCTTTGCCTGATCGCCCTGTCGCTTGCGATCTACTACGCGCTCCCAAAGGCGCGCCGCTGGTGGTGTCTACTCGCCGCAAGCTACGTCTTTTACTGGTTTGCGGGCGCGGATTGCTTTGGATTCATTCTCTACACCACAGCCGTCACCTATCTGACGGGGCTGTGGATGCAGAGGATGAGCGACGCGGAGAGGTCCTATCTTGACTTGCACCGCGACGAGCCGAAGGAGGTCAAAAAAGCCTACAAGGCAAGGGAAAAGAAGAAACGCTTTCGCGTCTTGACGCTGGGGCTATGCCTTGGCTTCGGGCTTCTGGCGGTGCTCAAGTATACCGCCTTCGTCCTGCGCGGCGTCAACGCGCTGGGGGGAGAGATCAAGATTCCGAATCTGCTCCTGCCCCTCGGCATCTCCTTTTACACCTTCCAGTCGATGGGATACCTCATCGACGTCTATCGCTCAAAGGCAACGGCAGAGCGCAATCCTATGAAGCTTGCGCTCTTTGTCTCCTTCTTCCCGCAGATCCTGCAGGGCCCGATCAGCCGATTCGGCGATCTGTCCGCCCAGCTCATCGAGGGACACGATTTTGACGCCGTTGGCGTGCGGTCGGGCCTTGCGAGAGTGGTGTGGGGGTACTTTAAGAAGGTGGTGGTCGCGGATACCGCGATGATCGCCGTTCAAGCGCTTGTGAAGGGGGAGCAAACGGGCGCGTACGTCTTTTTGTTGATTCTCCTCTATTCCGCCGTTATCTACGGCGACTTCACGGGTGGCATCGACATCACCATCGGCATCTCCGAGATGTTCGGCATCAAACTGAAGGAAAACTTTGACCGCCCCTTCTCGTCAAGGAGCGTCAAGGAATACTGGAACCGCTGGCACATCACCATGGGCAGCTGGTTCACCGATTACGTTTTCTACCCTTTGTCGGTCTGCCGCCCGATGCAGAGCTTTTCCAAGTGGTCGAGGGCGCACCTCGGCACGGCGGTCGGAAAGCGTCTGCCCGTCTACGTTGCCACCTCGGTGACGTGGTTTCTCACGGGACTTTGGCACGGCGCGGGCTGGAACTTCATCGTGTGGGGAATGCTCAACTGCCTCCTGATCCTCGTCTCGCAAGAGATGCAGCCGCTCTGGTCGAAGTGGCATCACGCCGCCCCCAAGCTCGTGGCAAGCAGCGGTTGGGAAATCTTTCAGACAACGCGAACCTTCCTCCTCATGGGACTGATCCGAAGTCTGGATTGCTACCGAGACGTGGGACTGACCTTCCGCCTTTGGGGAAGTATGCTCACCGACTTCAACCTCCCAGAGCTTTTGAGCGAGGGGTGGCTCGATCTCGGACTGGCGGTCGGCGACTGGTGCGTGCTTTTTGCAGGGATCCTCGTGATGTTTTTCGCCAGTCAGATCGGCAAGAGAGAGCCGATCCGTCACCGATTGGCAAGACGTCCCGTCGCGCTCTGCGCCGCCCTGACGCTTGGCGTGATCGTGATCCTGCTTTTCGGAACCTACGGCATCGGATACGACGCGGGCGATTTTATTTACGTTCAATTCTAATGTGAAAGAAGAACTATGAAGAAACGAATTGTGGGGTGCATTGGCATCCTCTTGGTCGGCGCGGCGGTCTTGGGATTTCTCCAACCGCTCCTTACGCCGAAATATATGTCAGAGAACCGCGAGGGCGCGCTCATCGCGGAGTATTATGAGGAAAGCACCTCGCACGACGTCCTCTTTTTGGGGGATTGCGAGGTCTACGAGAGCTTTACCCCTCCCACGCTCTGGGAGGAATACGGCATCACCTCCTATATCCGCGGCACGCCCCAGCAGCTCATCTGGCACTCCTATTATCTCTTGGAGGATACACTTCGCCACGAAACGCCCAAGGCTGTGGTCTACAATGTCTACGCGATGTGCTACGGCGAGCCGCAGAACGAGGCGTACAACCGCATCGCGCTGGACGGGATGAAGCTTTCCACCACCAAGCTCCGCGCCATTCGCGCCTCTATGACCGAGGAGGAAAGTATGATCTCCTATCTCTTTCCGCTCCTGCGCTATCACAGCCGCTGGAAGGAGCTGACGGGGGAGGACTTTACCTATCTCTTTGACCGCGACACGATCTCGCACAACGGCTACCTCATGCAAACGGGCGTGAAGCCTATGGAGGTCGAGATCGAGGGCAATCCGCTCCTTGATCCCGCGCTCCCCGAGATCTCCTTTGACTATCTCGAGCGCATGAGAGCGCTTTGCGAGGAGAAGGGGATCGAACTGATCCTCGTCAAAGCCCCCACCAACTTCTGGGGATACTACTGGTACGACGAGTGGAACGAGCAGATCGAGGATTACGCCCGAGAGAAGGGCGTAGCCTACTACAATTTTATCCCCCATGCAGAGGAAATGGGGATCGACTGGACGACCGACACCTACGACGCGGGCGCGCACCTCAACGTCTTTGGCGCGGAGAAGCTGACCTCCTGCTTCGGAGCGATCCTGCAGAGCGATCACGGCATTGCAGATCGCCGAGGGGACGCGGCTCTTGCCGAGGTCTGGGCGGTGAAGGTCGAGGCATACGATAAGGAAAGAAACGGAGGAGCATCATGAAAAGAATCAATCGCTGGCTGACGGCTTTGTTGGCTGTGCTGTGTCTTTTGTCGCTCGTTGCCTGCAAGAAGGATCAGACCGAGAACGGCGGCAACGATGACGTATTCGGCTTTACGGTGGACGGCGTGAAGGCGATCCCCGGCGCGAAGGCGGCGGACGTCCTGACCGCGCTCGCCACCCGCAATCCTGCGGTATCCTCCAAGGGCTCCTGCCTTGGCGGCGTGGACGGCGAGGACGTCAACTACGTGTATCAGGGCTTTCGCATTCAGACCTTCCGACTGAAGGAGGGAGACCCCGACGAGCAGATCCGTTGGATCACCTTCACCGATGACTCGGTCAAGACCGAGGAGGGAATCGCCATCGGCGCGACGGTCGACGCGGTGAAGGCGGCGTACGGCGACCCCGCCGAGGAGACGGGATCCACCCTGATCTACAGACGGAGCAAGACCGAGCTTCGCTTTGAAACGCGCAACGGCGCGGTCATCGGCATCGCCTACACGGTGGCGGAGTCATAACGAAAGAAGGAACGCGAGAGCCGTCGAAAGACGGATCTCGCGTTTTTTGTCTGAAAGAAGTGACAAAAGGGAAATCGGTCACCTGATCCGCTCTTTTTAGCACTCTGATCGCAAGTTTACAAAACGTTAATAAATAAATACCAAAAAGCACTTGACAAAAAGGTGAAAAAGTGATAAATTTTTAGTGTAAGTTTAGCACTCGCTTTTCCTGAGTGCTAAAACCCAACAAAATGGCAGAAAGGAGCTTGCAAAATGGACTCCCATGAATTGAGCGAAAGAAAAAAGCAAATATTAAAAGCGATCGTCAACGCTCACATTGAGGGGGGCGGGCCGATCGGCTCCAAGTCGATTTTGCAGAATCAGCAACTGAACTGCTCCTCTGCTACCATCCGAAACGAGATGGCAGAGCTGGAGGAAATGGGGTATCTGGAGCAGCCGCACGCCTCGGCGGGCCGCGTGCCCAGCGAGCAGGGATATCGCTTCTACGTCGATTCGCTGATCGAGCATTACGCCATGACCACGAGCGAGATCGCGCAGATCAATCAGCTGCTCCGCATCAAGATGGGGGAGCTGGATCAGATCCTCGCGACGGCGTCGACCCTTGCGTCCTCGCTGACCAACTATACGGGAATCGCCATCAAGCCTCGCAGAAGCTCGGTGAGCATTTCCAAGTTTGAGACCATCTATCTCGAGTTTGACCATTATATTCTGGTCGCGGTCGCGTCCACGGGCGCGGTCAAGAGCAAGCACATCCGACCCGAAAGACCCGTCACCGAGGATGCGGTGACACGTCTTGCAACCGTTCTCAACCGCTACGTCACGGGCCTGACCGCCGAGCGCATCACGCTTCCCATCATCGTGGAGCTGGAAAATGAGATGGGTGCCGATTCGGGCATGATCTCGGGCATCATCAAGGTGATCTACGAGATCCTGAGCGAGATGGATCAGGGCGAGATGAAGATCACGGGCATCAACCACCTGCTTCAGTATCCCGAGTACAGCGACATCGGACAGTTCCAGGAGCTGCTCGGCGCGCTGGAAAAGAAGGAGGACATTCTCGACCTCGTTTCCCGTCACGAGAGCAGGGACGACATCAGCGTGCTGATCGGCTCGGAGAGCCGCGTGCAGGTGATGAACAACTCGGCGATCGTGTTCAAGCCCATTCAAAAGGACGGAAAAACGCTGGGAGCGATCGGCGTTCTGGGCCCGCGCCGCATGGATTACGCCAAGGTGCTGGCAACGCTGGAGGAGCTGAGCGGAAACATCGAGAGTATGATCGGGGCTCCCAAACAACTGAAGGACGAAGGAGGATCCTATGATGGATGAACAGGTAAAGGCAACCGAGACAGAGACGGAAACCACCGAATCAGTCGCTGCGGATGCAAAGACCGATAAAAAGAAGACAAAAAAGCTGGAGGCGCAGATCGCAGACCTCGAAAAGCAGCTTGCGGCGGCAAACGAGAAATACGAGGCCGCCAACGATAAATATCTGAGAATGATGGCGGAATACGACAACTTCCGCAAGAGAAGCGCAAAGGAGAAGGAGAGCGCGTATACCGACGCGTACGGTGACTGCATCCAGTCGATCCTTCCCATTCTCGACAATCTCGAGAGAGCCGCCGCCTTCGATCAGCTCGAGGGTCTGAAAAAGGGACTTGAGATGACGGCAAAGGCGTTTGAGGACGCGCTTGGAAGGATGGGAATTTCCGAAATTGAGACCAAGACCTTCGATCCCAATCTGCACGAGGCAGTCATGCATATCGAGGACGAGAGCCTTGGAGAGTCAGAGATCGTTGAGGTGTTCCAAAAGGGATACTGCAAGGGTGACCGAGTCATCCGCTACGCCATGGTGAAGGTTGCAAACTGATCCGCGGCGACAAACTTGTTTACAATTACTATTTATTATATGGGTCTGCCGAGCGCAGACCGACTGGAGGTTTATTATGGGAAAGATTATTGGAATTGACTTGGGTACGACCAACTCTTGCGTCGCGGTTTACGAGGGCTCCGAGCCTATCGTCATCCCCAATCCCGAGGGCGCGCGCACAACGCCTTCTGTCGTTGCTTTTTCCAAGAGCGGCGAGAGAATGGTAGGTCAGGTCGCAAAGAGACAGGCGATCACCAACCCCGATAGAACGATCATTTCGATCAAGCGCGACATGGGTACTACCCAGAAGCGCGACATTGACGGAAAGGGCTACACCCCCCAGGAGATTTCCGCAATGATTCTGCAGAAGCTGAAGGCGGACGCCGAGGCATACCTCGGAAGCACCGTTTCTCAGGCGGTCATCACCGTTCCTGCATACTTCTCCGACTCCCAGCGTCAGGCTACCAAGGACGCGGGCAAGATCGCAGGACTTGAGGTTCTGCGTATCATCAACGAGCCTACCGCAGCGGCACTCGCTTACGGTATGGATAAGGAAGAGAACCAGAAGATCATGGTCTTCGACCTCGGTGGAGGAACCTTCGACGTGTCTCTCCTTGAGATCTCGGACGGCGTGTTCGAGGTTCTCGCGACCAACGGCGACACGCGCCTTGGCGGAGACGACTTCGACCAGAGAGTCATCGACTGGATGGCAGATCAGTTCCAGAGAGAGAACGGACTGGATCTCAGACGCGATAAGATGGTTCTGCAGAGACTGCGCGACGCGGCAGAGAAGGCAAAGATCGAGCTTTCCGGTATGGCAAGCACCTCCATCAACCTGCCCTTTATCACCGCAACCGCAGACGGCCCTCTCCACTTTGAGGCAACGCTGACCAGAGCTGAGTTCGACCGCATCACCGCAGATCTCGTTGAGAGAACCATGATCCCCACCAAGAAGGCACTCGCTGATGCAGGTCTGAACGTTGGTCAGATCGACAAGGTGCTTCTCGTAGGCGGATCTACCAGAATCCCCGCAGTTCAGGAAGCGGTCAAGAAGTTCATTGGTAAGGATCCCTTCAAGGGCATCAACCCCGACGAGTGCGTGGCAATCGGCGCGGCAATTCAGGGCGGCGTGCTTGGCGGCGAGGTCAAGGATCTGCTCCTGCTCGACGTAACTCCTCTGTCCTTGGGTATCGAGACGCTGGGCGGCGTGTTCAACCGCATCATTGACAGAAACACCACCATCCCTGTCAAGAAGAGTCAGGTAT
>JAZSBE010000024.1:0-18867 GCA_045602215.1 Eubacteriales bacterium
CGATACGAACCTGCTCGAGATACTGCTTGCCGGAGTTTGCATGGTTGGTATCCACGATCACCGCAGGATTTGCCAGTCCCGATTTTGCATAGGTCTCATGCAGGCGGATCAGATCCTCGTAGTGGTAGGTGGGCATAGACTGTCCGTGCTGGTTGACGTAGCCGCGAAGGATGGCGTGCGCGTGAGGGTTGCCCGCGCTCTGCGCTTCCCAACCGCGGAAAAGGAAGGTGTGACAGTGCTGCGCCGCCGTGATGGAGTTCATCATAACCGAGATATCACCCGAGGTGGGGTTCTTCATTCCCACGGGAATTCCCAGTCCGCTTGCCACAAGGCGGTGCTGCTGATTCTCTACCGAGCGTGCGCCGATGGCAACGTACGCCAGAACGTCCGAAAGATAACGGGCGTTTTCGGGATAGAGCATCTCGTCCGCACAGCCAAAGCCTGTCTCCTCAAGCGCGCGAATGTGCAGCTTACGAATGGAGATCAGTCCCTTGAGCAGATCGGGAGGCATGGTGGGATCGGGCTGGTGAAGCATTCCCTTATATCCGTCTCCCGTGGTTCTGGGCTTGTTGGTGTAGATTCTCGGAACGATCAGAATCTTGTCAGCCACCTGCTCCTGCACGCGGCGCAAGCGATGGATGTACTCCATTACGCTTTCCTCGTGGTCAGCCGAGCAAGGTCCGATCACCAAAATAAATTTGTCGTTCTTTCCTTCAAAAATATCCTTCAGCTCTCCAACGCAGGCGTCCCGTCTTTCCGTCAGCTTCTCCGACATCGGAAATTCCTTTTTGATCTCCTGCGGAATCGGGAGCTTTCTGAAAAATTTCATATCCATATCCATGATTGTGATCCTCTTTTCTTGGTTCTCTTATTTCGTTTCATTTTTTGGTTTATCGAACAGTCCTCGGCGGAAGGTGGAATATCGCATCATCTGGCGCATTCCCTCCCGATCTCCTGCGTCAAGGAAGCGGCGAAGCTCTGCAAAGGTCTCTGCGAAGGCATCCATCTGACGGAGCAGCTCCTCGCGGTTCCATAAAAACAGCTCCGACCACATCTCGTCGTTGATCTTGGCGATTCGCGTCAGATCTCGGAAGGAGTCTCCCGTGTACGCCTCCATATTTGGCGTGGTGTTACAGTTCATCAGAACCACCGCGATGCAGTGGGTCAGCTGCGAGAGAAAGGCGATCATCTCATCGTGCTTTTTGGGGGAGAGCTCCGTAATACGGGCAAAGCCAAGCTCCTCTCCCAGTCTTCGGCACGCGTCAATTGCCTCGGGCGTGTTGCGCTCGGTGGGGGTGACGATATAGTTTGCGCCTTGGAACACCTTGGCGTCGCTGAACTCTACGCCGCTCCGCTCCCGTCCTGCCATGGGGTGCGCTGCGATGAACTCCACGTCCTCTCGGAGCATTCCCTGCACCCGATCCACGATGTCACCCTTGACACCCGTCACGTCGGTGACGAGCGCGCCCGACTTGAAATAGCCTTGATATCGCTCCAGCCAATCCAGCATAACCGTGGGATACAACGCCAAAATCACAAGATCGGCGTTTCCCACTCGCTCTGCCGTCGGCTCGGTCCAGCCCTCGGCAATCATTCCTCGTCCAAGAGCATACTCGATGTCCTTCTGCTCCTTGGTAATACACATCACGCGATATCCCTTCGCGCTCAGTGCCTCGGCGTATCCTCCGCCGATGACGCCAAGTCCCACGATCAGGATATTCGTGTCCTTCGTCAGTTTCATTTTTGGTCTCACTTCCAATCCATTGGGTTCTATTCATATAAATGAAGGAATTTCTTCAATCTCAATTCCGAGGTGGGAAAGATCCGAGAAAAAAGCAGGATAGCTTTTCCGAACCGCCTCCGCGCCCCTGATTTCTCCGCCCGTGAGGGTGAGCAGGACTGAGAGCGACATCACGATGCGATGATCGTTGTGCCCGTACAAGCTCTCCTGCGGAGGGGTGAGGTCTCCCTTGAGGATTCTCACGCGATCATCCTCGACCTCCATTCTCACACCGAGCTTTTCCAGCTCCAGACGCATACATTCCACGCGGTCGCTTTCCTTGATCCGCAAGCGCGCGGTCTCGGTGAAAACGCCTCCGTGCTTTGCCGCGGCAACCGAAAACAGGATCGGTCCGAGATCGGGGCAGTCTCCCAGAGACACCGTTGCCCCCTCTCCCCGACAGAGCGCATCCATCGCCTTTCGGTAGCAGCGATCTCCCTGCAAACTATCTGCTCGGAGTCCCGTCAGCGTGACCTCACCGCCAAGGAAATTCAAGGCGTCGAGGAAGGCCGCGTTGGAATAATCGCCCTCAACCTTTTCCTCTCGGGGTAGGTATTTCTGATTCCCTGCGACGCGCAAACGGCAATCGCTCTCCCACTCTGCCAAAACGCCGAATCGGCGCATGGCGTCGAGCGTCATATCAATATAGGAACGGCTCTCCACGGGAGGGATCAATTCGATCACGCTCTCCCCCTCTGCCAGAGGCAGAGCGAAAAGCAGTCCGCTCACAAACTGGCTGCTCACGTTGCCGGGAAGCGTGTATCTGCCAAACGGCAGTCCGCCTCCAACCGTCAGCTTGCCGCTTTCGCGATAAAAAGTAAGTCCGCGTTCCTTGCAGATCTCCTCATACACCGACATAGGGCGTTCCATCAGTCTGCCATAACCCTCAAACACGGCAGTCTCCCGAGAGAGAAGCAGAATCGGGATCAGAAACCGTAGCGTGCTTCCGCTCTCCCTGCATTTCAGCGTTCCCCTCGCCGTTGCGCGTCGGGGATCTACACCAAAGACCGTCACCGTGTCGTCGGTCTGTTCACATTTTGCGCCAAGCGCACGCAAGCAATCCAGCGTTGCCTGCACGTCCTCGCAATCGGAGATGCCGCGGATCACGCTCTTCCCCTCGCTTAGTCCCGCGCAGATCAAAAGTCTGTGCGCCATGCTCTTGGAGGGAGGGGCCGCAACCGTTCCTCTTGCTTTTCCGGGGGTGACTCTGACGTTCATGCCTTTGCCCCCGCGATCAGGCAATCAATCGCTTCCGTATATCCCGCCAGTCCATGACCCGTGATGGTCTTGACACAAGCCATTCGGATATAACTGATCTGTCGGAAATCCTCTCGTTCCTCCACCTTGGAGATATGTACCTCCACGGTGGGAACCCGAACCGCCTTGACGGCGTCCAGGAGCGCGATGCTGGTATGGGTATAGGCGCCGGGGTTGATGACGATTCCGTCCGCCCCCTCGAAATACGCCTCCTGAATCCAATCCACGAGATCCCCCTCGTGATTGGACTGGCGGCAGATCACCTCCACGTTCATGTTCGCGCAATGCGCCTCGATGCGATCAATCAGAGTTTGATAGGTGTCGCTGCCGTATTGATCGGGCTCGCGCACGCCAAGCATATTCAAATTCGGTCCGTTCAGAACGTAGATCTTCATGATTCAAACTCCTCTCTGATGCAGTTTGCCGCCGAGGTCGCATCCGAGGGATCGGTAATCACCTCATCTGCCGCCTCGTGATAGCGCTCGTAGCGCTCCTCATATCTTTTCTTTAGAGTCTCACGATCGCAGGACAGAGGGCGATCGTCCGTGGGGATCAGTTTCTCAAGCGGTCGGTCGAGCAGGTAGATCCTGCCGTTTCGTCTGAGCATCCGCTCGTTCTCCTGCTTCAGGATTGCCCCGCCGCCCGTCGCGATCACGGCACCCCATTTCCCTGCCACACAGTCGCGGATCACGTCGCGCTCCATCTCACGGAAAGCAGCCTCTCCGCGCGACGAAATGATATCGGAGGGGGTCTGCCCGAACCGACGGGAAATCTCCTCGTCGGTGTCGCAAAATTCGCGATTCAGTTCCTTTGCCAACATCCCACCGACCGTGGTTTTGCCGCTTCCGGGCATCCCGATCAGAACGATGTTCTCCTTCTTTCGCATCAACTGCTTCCAGATACGATCCACCGTCCCCTCGGGATAAGTGCAATCATGGAAGATCTCGGATGCTCTCACCGCCTGCGCCACCAGCATATAGAGCCCGCCCTCGGCGGCGATCCCCCGCTCTCTTGCACGCAGGATCAGCTCGGTCCGCAAGGGGTTATACACCGCGTCCGCCACACATTCCAGTCGGTCAAACACCGACAGATCCACCATACACTCGTCCGCATGCGGATACATCCCGATCGGGGTGGTATCAATGAGAATCTGGGCGTCGGTATGCTTCTCATGCAATTCCTCATATGTGATCGAGCCATCCTTGGCGGATCGGCTCACGCGAAGGATCTCCCCCGAGCCAAGGCTTTTGGCAACCGCCACCCCAGTCAGAGACGTGCCCCCCGTTCCGAGGATCACCGTCTTCTTACCGGTCAGATCCGCGCCAAGATGCAAAAGGAGCGCACGCAAGCCATAGAAGTCGGTGTTGTAGCCGTAGAGCTTTCCCTCTCGGTTAACAATCGTGTTGACCGCGCCGATCTCCCTTGCCTGCTCGTCTATCGAAAACAAAAAAGGAATGACCGCCTGCTTGTACGGAATGGTGACGTTGATTCCAAGAAAATCTCTCTGCTCCATAAAGCGCCCAAGATCCTCTCTTGCAACCTCGCATAGCTCATAGGCCGCACTCGACAACAGCGGATGAATCTCCGCCGAAAAGCTATGCTTCAAAACCTCTCCAATACATCCGTACTGCATACTGATCACTCCAAATTTGCCATGGGTCTTATTTCTCTCTTAAAAAATCCGTTCCAAAGCGCTGTGCCAAGAGATCGCACACCGCGAACGCCGTCACACTGTCCACCACCACTCTCGCGCGGTGAATGACCGCAGGATCGTGTCTGCCGTGAACCGACAATTTCACGTTTTCCATGCGCGCAAGATCCACGCTCTCCTGCTCCTTTGCGATGGAGGGAGTGGGCTTGACCGCACATCGGAAGACGAGGGGCATACCGTTCGTAATGCCGCCGTTAACGCCTCCGTTTTGATTTTTCAGCATGGTAACGCTTCCGTCCTTGATGCGGATGGGGTCGTTCGCCTCGCTTCCGCGCAGATCCGCAAACGCAAATCCCGCGCCAAACTCAACGCCCTTGATGGCAGGAACGCTGAACAACGCGTGCGCGAGCACTCCTTCCACCGTGTCAAACCAAGGCTCTCCCACACCCGCGGGAATTCCCTTGACGACCGTTTCCAAAACGCCGCCAACGCTGTCGCAGTCTGCCGCAGCGTCACGGATCTTTTTCTTCATGTTTTCACCTGCCGACGCGTCCAGCACGGGAAAGGTCATCTCCCCAAGTGCCAACAGATCGGTATCCAGATCGCCAAACGCGCGATCCCGCTCCCCCGCAAGAGATGCAATGTGCGTGCCGATCAGGATTCCCTTCTCTCGAAGAGCCGAGATCACGATCGCGCCTGCTGCGACAAGTGCCGCCGTGATTCTTCCCGAAAAATGACCGCCCCCGCGATAGTCCTGAAAGCCGTGATATTTACATTCCGCCGCATAATCGGCATGACCCGGACGGGGAATGGCAGGGGTGTAATCCTTACTGCGCGTGTCTCCGTTCGGAATCAGGATACAGATGGGAGTTCCCGTCGTCTTCCCCTCAAACACACCGCTCACGATGCGAAAAGGGTCTGCCTCCGCGCGGGAGGTGGAAAGTCCGTCCTTTGCGGGACGGCGCAGAGAAAGCTGATGACGGATAAAATCCTCGTCGACCGCAATCCCGGGCGCGAGTCCGTCCACAACCGCACCGATCTCGGCACCGTGACTTTCTCCAAACAACGTTACCGTCACGCTCTGTCCAAACGTATTTTTCATAATCCTTCTCCTTTCGAACAAGTTGATGTCGAAAAAGATTAAATTCAAATCATGGATGCAAGAACCGGTCGCACGCGATTGCAGAAGTCTGTCACGTCGACGGTCTGAATTTCAAACTTCCCAACCTCGGGAACGTAGATCACCGAGATCTGACTGCCCTGACACTTCTTGTCGTGCGAAACGAATCCAAGCACCGTCTCGGGAGCGGTGGGAAGATTTACGGGAAGTCCGAGGTGGCCGAGGATCGGAAGTAAGCGTTCTCGCACCGCTCCGTCACACATCGGGATCATACCCAGCGCAACGCACTCCCCATGATAAAGCCCGTGAAGCTCCTGCGCCGACTCCACACCGTGTCCCAGCGTGTGTCCGAAGTTCAGGATTCTGCGAAGTCCACCCTCGCGCTCGTCCTGCTCCACGACCTGTTTTTTTATCTTGAGGGAGGACACGATGACCTCCTCAATTCTGTCGTACGCCTCACCGCGCTCAAAAATCGAGAACAGCCCGGCATCCGACGTCAGCGCCATCTTGAGCGCCTCTGCCATACCGCTGGAGATCTGACGGGCGGGAAGCGTCGCCAACGTATCGGGATCGATCAGAACCGCCTTTGGCTGATAAAACGCGCCGACACAGTTCTTCACACCCGAAAGATTGACCGCCACCTTTCCCCCGATGGAGGAATCCACCTGCGAAAGAAGGGTGGTGGGAATATTATAAAAATCAATGCCTCTCATGTAACAGGAGGCCGCAAAGCCTGCCAAGTCCCCCATCAC
Organism: Eubacteriales bacterium; assembly: GCA_045602215.1. Classification (GTDB taxonomy): domain Bacteria; phylum Bacillota; class Clostridia; order Oscillospirales; family CAG-272; genus UMGS1865. The sequence goes on from JAZSBE010000024.1 coordinate 6,561, forward strand.
GCCGCCGCCTACCGCGACCACACAATCGGATCGGGTAAAGCCCGCTTGCAGCATCTTGTCGCAAAGAAGCTCCAAGGATGCAAAACTCTTGCTTTCCTCTCCCTGTGGGAGCACCACGGTCAAGGGGGCCTTGCATTGCGCCGCGATCCGCGCGGCATACTCTGTGGGAACGCCGTCGTCGGTGACGATGAGCACCCGTCGGTTCAAATTCAACCACGCTCCTGCGCGGTCAAGTCCGCCGCGCTCCACGCGGATATCGTATCCTCGATCTCCGAGGTCCATGTGTAAAATCATAAAACGCTCCATCAGGAAATCGTATAGCTTCCAACCAGCTTGAGCCGATCACAGAACACCGAAAGTGCTCTCATCATATCCTCGCCCTCTCTGGTGTGAACGTCTCCCTCTGCCTCAATGTAAAAATAGTACTGCCAGAGCAGATCCTTCATCGGTCTGCTTCGCAGGGCGTGCATATTGAATCCGTAGCGTCCGACCACGTCAACCGCGCGCGCCAATGCGCCCGCCTCGTTGCGAACGGTAAAGGTGAGAATGAAGCGAGAGCCCATATTTCCAACCGACCGACCGTTCTCGGCTCTCGAGAAAACGGCAAATCTCGTGGTGTTGCTTCGGCTGGCGTTGAGATTTCTCTCCAGCACCTCAAGCCCGAACACCTCGGCCGCCTCCTCGCTGGCGATCGCCGCAACCGTCCGATCCTCACAAGAGGCGACGTATTTTGCAGCCAACGCCGTATTCGGATACTCCTGCGTCTGCCAGCCTGCTCCCTTGATGCGATCGGCACACTGACCGAGCGCCTGTGGATGGCTGATGACCGTTTTGATCTCGTCGATCGTCACGCCCGGCTTCACCAAAAGATCGTGAGAAACCGCCAGATCCAGCATCTTATTAACGTACAGGCTTCCCGAGAACATCAGATCGGTCACCTGACCAACCTCGCCCTGATAGCTGTTCTCTACGGGAAGAACCGCGACGTCACACTCTCCGCGCTCGACCGCGCGGTAGGCGTCCTCAAAATTGCCGTAGGCGATCCGCTTCGCCGTCGGGAAGAGCTTGCCCGTTGCGATATGCGCGAACGCGCCCTCCGTTCCGCAATACGCCGCACGCATCCCCTCCAGAAGTCTGGACTGGTACGCGCGGGACAGATCCATATTTCCGCGAATGAAGTTGATATAGTACTCCCGAAGCTCGGGATCCTCCACAAGCTCGGAATTGCGTCTTGCGATCGCATCCTCACGCGCCTGATCGAGGATCGGAAGCCCGTGCTGCTTCTTATACTCCGCCACCAGGCGCACGGCCTCCATGCGGCGGACAAAAAGGCGTCTCATTTCATCATCGGTTTCGTTGATGATCTGTCTTGCCTGTTCCAACAAATCCATTTGTTTTTTCTCGCTTATCGATTATTTTGTCAATCCGTAGGACTCTGCCAACCGACGGAAGGCAGGTAAGGATCTCTTGATCTGCTCGGTGGATACGCAGTAGGAAATTCTCACGAATCCTCCGCATCCGAAATCGTCACTCGGAACCAGCAAAAGTTCCATCCCCTTCGCGCGCTCGGCAAAGGCGTTGGCATCTGCCTCGGGAGAGCGTACAAACAGATAGAACGCACCGTCGGGAGGAACCACGCTGAATCCATACTCGGTCAGCGCGTCAAGAAGCAGCTGTCTGTTGGTCTCGTAAACGGTCAGATCCGACGTCATGCCAAGGCAAGCGGGGATCAGCTTTTGGAAAAGCGCGGGCGCGCAGACGAATCCAAGCGCGCGACCTGCTCCGCAAACCGCCTCGTAGATCGCCCCTGCATTCTTGATCTTGGAGGAAACGAGAATATAACCGATTCTCTCACCCGGCAGGGACAAGGACTTACTGAAGGAATAACAAACCAAGGTGTTGTCATAGTAATTGGTGAGGTACGGCACCTTGATGTCGCCGTACACAAGCTCTCTGTAGGGCTCGTCCGAGATGAGGAAGATGTCCTCGCCGAACTTCTTCTCCATTGCACGCATCAGCTCGGTCAAACGGCAAACGCTCTCCTCGGTCAGCACTGCTCCCGTGGGATTGTTCGGAGAATTGACCAGCACCGCGCGCGTGCGGGGGGTGAACGCCTTCTCAAGCGCATCAAAATCGGGCTGCAGGGTCTGCATATCCGAAAGGACGGAAACCACCTTTGCTCCCGTGCGCTCTACGAAAACGCGATATTCGGGGAAGAAAGGCGCGAGGAGAATGACCTCGTCTCCCTCGTTGAGAAGCGCGGTCAGGGAAACGGTCAGAGAAGCCGCCGCGCCAACCGTCAGGTAAAGCAGATTCGCGTCAGCACCTGCATCGTAGGTACGGTTGAGATAATCCGCGATCGCGCGACGAACCCCTGCGTCTCCCTGCGCCGAGGTATATCCGTGAAGCTGGACTGCAGGCGTCTCGGTCAAGAGACGGGTCAGCTCTGCCCCAACCGCGCGGGGTGCGGGAACACTGGGATTTCCCAGACTGAAATCAAAAACGTTTTCCGCGCCGATCTCTGCCTTGCGCTTATTTCCGTATTCAAACAGCTCTCTGATCACCGATCTTTTGGCTCCAAGCTGTCTCATTTTTTCGTTCATATACGGGCCCTCCGTAAAAAAATATACAAATATTATACTCCCCCCGTTTTCAAAAGTCAAGCCTTTTCGGGCAATTAAAGCTTGAAATCACTGCGTTTTGGGCAAGAAAATACGAAAAATTGCATAAAAATTCCGCAGGCGGGACTTTGACCTGTCCACCTGCGGATTTTGATTCCGAGTTATGCCTTTGCTGACTTTTTAGAAGAGGATTTTTCCAAGCGGTTCTTCAGCCCGTTCAGCTCGTCAAGGAAGGTGTCGATATCCTTAAACTCGCGATATACCGACGCGAATCGAACGTACGCCACCTCGTCGCGCTCCTTGAGCTTTGCCATGACGATCTCGCCAAGCTCGATGGAGGTAACCTCCTGGCGCAGGGTGTTTTGCAGCTCTGCCTCGATCTCATTGACCAGTGCAACCGCGTCCACGGGGCGCTTCTCGGTCGCCTTGAGGACACCCGTGAGCAGCTTTTGCTTGTCAAAAAGCTCCTTTCCGCCATTTTTCTTAACCACCAGAATCTGCGTGTTCTCAATGGTCTCAAAGGTCGTAAAGCGCTTTTGGCAGGCAAGGCATTCTCTGCGTCGGCGAATGCTGTAGCCATCCGACACGGGACGGGAATCAATCACCTTGCTCTCAGGCAAACCGCAAATAGGACACTTCATGTTGTTCTCCTTCGTTTTCGCATAAAATTCTTTTTACAGTATATCATAAAAAGAGGGCGTTGTAAAGAGATTTCACAAAAATTGCCCTTTTTGCACCGGTTATGTACGGTCTGCCATGACGTCGGGAAGTCCACACGGGGTCACTCTGCCCCGCACGAGAGCGTGGTAGAGCTTGAGCGCGGGGGTGACCTGATTTCCAAGCTCTGCCTCCATCTGCTCCTCTCCTGATGAGACTCGCACGCGGAAGCGCGATTCCCTTCCGTTGCAAATCAACAGCTGATAATGCAAAAGCAAGCCTCCAAAGGAGACCGTTTCCTCCTCCAGCGTCAGTCTGCACGCGTCACAATTCATTTGCTTCTTCATTCTTTCTACTCCTTTCGATTTTTCGGTTGTCTCTATTATACACCCTCTCGGATACGCGAATTTTGTACGGATTCGAGGGTTTTTCTACATTTTCTACAGAAAAATTCCGATTTTCGGAATCGCATCGCCGCCTTGTTTGCATTTTTATTCCTTTATCTCTCTTATTTGTTTTATTTATACAAAAATGTTATAATTTTTCTTCGACAAAATTCGTCATTGGAAAAGATATTCACTTTACATTCATAAAAAAGCGATGTAAAATAGAGACAGAGCATATCAAAACAGGCAGCCAGTCCTGCTGACATCTATTTTTATTCCTATGCCCAATTTTGAAAGAATATGCGAGAGAGGAGGCGTTCACATCAAAAAATTTGCATTTTTTCCGTTCCCAACACCCAAAAAGGTCGCCCTTCGCCTTCTGCAATGGCAGCTTCCCATCATCATGCTCTGGGCATTGGCGATTCTTTTGACCCTCCTTCGCGATTATCCGAGCGACCCCGTTGGAGCATCACACACCTTTATGGATTGCGCCGAATACATCCTCGCTTCCCTCACCCTCTCCTGCATCTCTGCCGTTTTTGCCGATCTCATCGAGCGCGAAAGAGAAAAACGATAAAAAAGCCCCTCGAAAAGATCGAATCCGATCTTCCCGAAGGGCTTTTTTGATTGATGTATTGACTTTTCAGATCAGTAATCTGCGCCGATCTGCATTGCCTTGTAGTTTGCCTCCATCATGTTGGCATGCTTTGCGGAAATGACCTTCTTCAAAGCCGCATCCACGTCATCCTTGTTGAACTGACCCAAAACCTTGAGGATCTTTCCAACGATGATCATGTTTGCGAGCGTAGGAATGCCGTTGTCACTTGCAAGCTTGGTTGCGGGGATCTCGTAGACCGTGACGTCAGTGCGGTTCACCTTTCTCTCGATGAGGGTGGAATCCATAAAAATGATTCCGCCGGGCGCAACGGATGCCTCGTACTTATCGAGCGAGGGGAGATTCATTGCCACCAGCACGTCGGGAGAGGTCACGATGGGAGAGCCGACGGGCTCGTCTCCAACGATGACGCTGCAGCTTGCCGTGCCGCCGCGCATCTCGGGGCCGTAAGAGGGCAACCAACTCACCTGCTTATCCTCAATCAGTCCCTTGTATGCAACGAACTTACCTGCGAACAGAATTCCCTGTCCGCCAAATCCCGAAAACAAAAACTGTACGGTACTCATTTTGCCACCTCCGCGTCTTTGCTTCTATCCTTGTATACACCCAGAGGGTAATACGGAATCATCTTTTCGTCGATCCACTTCAGCGCATTCTGAGGCGTCATACCCCAGTTGGTAGGACAGGTGGAAAGCACCTCAATAAGAGAGAATCCCTTGCCGTCCAGCTGATTCTGGAACGCCTTCTTGATCGCCTTCTTGGCGTTCTTGATGTTCTTGACGTTGTTCACAGTCACGCGCTCAAGGTATTCGGGACCCTCCAATTCGGAGAGCATCTCGCAAACCTTAACGGGGTAACCGCAATGGTTGACGTCTCTGCCGTAGGGAGAGGTCTGGGTAACCTGTCCGGGAAGAGAGCTCGGAGCCATCTGACCGCCGGTCATACCGTAGATCGCGTTGTTGATGAAGATCACGGTGATGTTCTCGTTACGAGCCGCCGCGTGAACGGTCTCTGCCATACCGATGGACGCGAGGTCTCCGTCACCCTGATAGGTAAAGACCACGTGCTCCTGGGGATTGGCGCGCTTGACACCGGTTGCAACGGCGGGCGCGCGGCCGTGTGCCGCCTCGATCATATCACAGTTGAAGTAATCGTAAGCCATAACCGAGCATCCAACGGGAGCAATACCAATGGTTCTGCCCTCAATACCAAGCTCATCAATGACCTCGGCAACCAGACGGTGAACGATACCGTGGGTACAGCCGGGGCAGTAATGGAAGGGCGCGTCGGTCAGCGCATGGGGTTTATCAAATACTTTCATGCTCAGTTTCCTCCTTTGCTTGCAGCGTCCTGAATTGCCGCCAAAATCTGCTCGGGCGAGGGGATCATACCGCCAACGCGATTGCACAGGGTCACAGGCACGCGGCATTCTGTCGCAAGACGAACGTCCTCGATCATCTGACCCATGGAAAGCTCAACCGAGATCACCGACTTCACGCGGTCAGCCGCCGCGCGGAAGGGCGCCTTCGGGAAGGGCCACAGGGTCTTGGGACGGATCATACCAACCTTGATTCCCTGCGCTCTCGCCTCGTTGATCGCGTTCTTGGCGACACGTGCGGCGATTCCAAAGGCAGCGATGCAGATCTCTGCGTCCTCCATGAGGTATTCCTCATACATTGCCTCGGTCTCCTCGATCAGCGCATAACGCTCGTAGCGCTCAAAGTTGGTGCGCTCCAGCTGGTCGGGAGAGAGGAAAAGCGAGTTGACGATATTGTGGGGTCTTGCCATCTTGGTTCCCGTGGTTGCCCAAGGCTTCTCGGGCGCGGGAGCGACGTCAAAATCAAGGCTTACGGGCTCCATCATCTGACCCATCGTACCGTCTGCCAGGATCATGGCAGTCATACGGTACTTATCGGCAAGCTCGAATCCCTTGACGGTGAACTCTGCCATCTCCTGAACGGAGGAGGGTGCCAGAACGATCATACGGAAATCACCGTGACCGCCGGCTCTGGTTGCCTGGAAGTAGTCAGACTGGCTGGGCTGGATGCCGCCAAGTCCGGGACCGCCTCTCTGAACGTTGACCACCAGCGCGGGAAGATCCGCGCCTGCGAGATAAGAAAGTCCCTCGCTCTTGAGCGCGATTCCGGGGCTGGAGGAGGAGGTCATCACGCGGTAACCCGTGGATGCAACTCCGTATACCATATTGATTGCGGCGATTTCACTCTCCGCCTGCAGGAAGGTTCCCCCGATCTTGGGCATACGCTTTGCCATGTACGCCGCGATCTCGGTCTGGGGAGTAATGGGATATCCAAAGTAATGACGGCAACCTGCGACAATGGCAGCCTCAGCGATTGCCTCGTTTCCTTTCATCAAAACCTTTTCAGACATTGTTTTTCCTCACTTTTCTACCGTAATGATGCAATCGGGGCACATGGTGGCGCAGAATGCGCACGCGATGCACGCGCTCTCGTCGGTCATCTCTACGGGATGATGTCCTTTCTTGTTGATTTTATCGGTTGCGAGCCTGAGCAGGTGCTTCGGGCAGGCATCCACACACAAACCGCATCCCTTGCAGATGTCGGTCTTGAAGGTTAACTTTGCCATAACAAAACTCCTTTTCTGGAATTATAAAATTTTCTTCTGAAGCGTCAGGGGGAACAAATTTTCGATCTTCCCCTCCAGCGCGGAATAGAGCGACTGCTTGACCGTCGTCATCACCACGGGAAGTCCCGTTAGCCTTGAAACCTCCTCGGCGTATGTCAGCGAGGAAAGCACGGTTTCCTCGTCGGTCGCCTCTCCGAGGTTCGAGTTGTTCACAAGACCCGTGAAGCGGATGCCGCCCGCCAACTCGATCTCCCGCATCACCTCCAAAGTGGAAGGCGCGTCGGGGGTGAGGGGACGATAGCGGTTGATGACCAGAAGCATCTCGTAGGAATCCTCGTTAAGGATCGCAGGCGCGATTCTTCCCAGTGCCAGCGCACCGCGGTCGTCGCCTCCCACGTCGATCACCACGCGGCGGCTCCTGTCGTCGGTGATGGAATAGAGGTCAGACGGAAGCGCGGGAATATCCACGTTGGTGTTGGCGTACTCCGAGCAGATGAGTCGGATGCCCGCCCCCTCCAGCTCCCGTCGGCTGTCCTTGGTGCGGAAATACGGATTGACGATGTCAAGATCTGCAACCGTCACTTCCCCGCCCTCCTGCTTTATGCAGAGAGCGTAGTTGAGGGCAACGTTGGTCTTTCCGCTTCCGTAGTGACCGCAGAACAGGGTAACTCTTTTTTTCATGCCTTGAATCCGAGGGGCAGCGTCCAGCCCATGTAGTCCTCAACCTTACCGGTCTGAATGCCGTAGAGGTTGTCGTACAGTCTCTGCGCGATCGCGCCGATCCTGCCCTCGTTGACAATATAGGTCTTGCCATTATCGAAAAGCTCGCCGATGGGAGAGATCACGGCAGCGGTACCCGTTCCGAATGCCTCGTCCAGCTTTCCGTTTGCATGCGCCTCGAGAACCTCGTCAATGGAAAGCTTGCGCTCCTCCACGGGGATGCCCCACTTCTTCAGGATCTCTACGCAGGATCTTCTGGTCACGCCGGGAAGGATGTTTCCGTCTGCCAGCGAGGGGGTCACGACAGTTCCGTCAATGACGAAGAAGACGTTCATTGCGCCAACCTCGTCGATGTACTTTCTCTCAACGCCGTCCAGCCACAGAACCTGCGCGTATCCCATATCCTCTGCCTTCTGCTGACCGATGAGGGACGCCGCGTAGTTACCGCCTGCCTTGGCTTCACCCGTACCGCCCTTGACACAGCGAACGTACTCCCGCTCGACCATGATCTTGACGGGGTTGATGCCTGCCGCGTAGTAGGAGCCTACGGGAGACAGAATGACCGAGAAAATGTAGGTCTTGGAGGGATGCACGCCGAGGAACTCGTCGGTTGCAATGATAAAGGGACGAATGTACAAAGACGTACCCTCAGCCTGAGGAATCCAATCCTTATCCGCCTCGACAACCGCAGAGATCGCCTGCAGCGCAAGCTCGGGATCAATTTCCGGCACGCACAGACGGCGGCAGGTGTTGTTCATTCTCTCAATGTTCTTCTCGGGTCTGAACAGCTGTACCTCTCCGTCGGGACGTCTGTAAGCCTTCATACCCTCAAAAAGCTCCTGCGCGTAGTGGAATACCATTGCGGAGGGATCCAGCGCGATGGGACCGTAAGGTACCACGCGGGGATCGTGCCAGCCCTTCTCGGTGGAGTAGTTCATCAGAAACATATGATCGGTAAAGATCTTTCCGAATCCCAGCTTGCTCTCATCGGTGGGCTTTGCCTTGGGGGTAGTCGTTCTGGTAATTGAAATATCGTACTTCATATCTATATCACTCCTTGATAGGTTTCATTAAAGCTTATTTCTTTGGATCTTGCCGCTGGTGGTCTTGGGAAGCTCGTCACGGAAGACGACCACACGGGGATACTTATAGGGTGCGGTGTGATCCTTAACGTAGGTCTGGATCTCCTTCTTGAGCTCCTCGGTGGGTTCAGTCCCCTTGGTCAGCACGATGCTTGCCTTAACGATCTGCCCGCGCACCTCGTCGGGAACGGCGGAGACGCCACACTCCACAACGTAAGGAAGCTCCATAATCACGCTCTCGATCTCAAACGGACCGATGCGGTATCCCGAGGACTTGATGACGTCGTCCACACGTCCGACGTACCAGAAGAAGCCGTCCTCATCACGCCATGCGGTGTCGCAGGTGTGATAGAATCCGTCGTGCCAAACCTCTGCGGTCTTGTCGGGCGCATTGTAGTACTCGGTGAACAGTCCGCAGGGCGCGCCGTCCTTGACGTTGATAACGATCTCACCGACCTCACCGTCGGGAACGGGATTGCCGTCGGGGTCAACCAGCTGTACGTCGTAGATCGGAGCGGGCTTGCCCATCGAGCCGATCTTGTGAGACGCACCGACCATGTTTCCGATGATCATGGTACTCTCGGTCTGACCGAAGCCCTCGATGATCTGGAGTCCCGTCGCCTTTTCGAACTGGCGGTAAACCTCGGGGTTGAGTGCTTCTCCCGCCGTGGTCATATGCTTGACGGAGGAGAAATCATACTTGGAAATATCCTGCTTGACCATCATACGAAGCATCGTAGGAGGCGCGCAGAAGGTGGTGATGCCGTACTTCGCAAACATGGGAAGAATATCTGCGGCATCAAAGCGGTCGAAGTCGTAAACGAAGGTCGCCGCCTCGCACAGCCACTGACCGTAGAGCTTGCCCCACATTGCCTTTGCCCAGCCCGTATCCGAGATGGTGAAGTGCAAGCCGTCGGGGTCTACGTTATGCCAATACTTTGCGGTATGGAAATGTCCCAGCGGATATTTATAGTTGTGAACGGCGATCTTGGGATAGCCCGACGTGCCCGACGTGAAATACATCAGCATGGTATCGTCGCCGCCCGGCGCGTCCGCGCCGCGCTTGTAGTGCGTACTGTAAAGAGACGCCTCGTCGTCAAAGCTTCTCCAGCCCTCGCGCGTGCCGTTGACGATCATCTTGTGCTTCAGATCGGGGCACTTCTCTGCCGCCAGATCGATCTGATGCGCCGTGTCTCCGTCTGCCGTGCAAATGACCGCGCAAACGCCTGCCGACTGGAAGCGGTAGGTGAAATCGTGCTCCTGAAGCTGTGCCGTTGCGGGGATCGCGATCGCGCCCAGCTTGTTCAGTCCGATCATGGCAAACCAGAACTGATAGTGACGCTTGAGCACCAGCATCACGCGGTCGCCCTTCTTGATTCCGAGCGACTTGAAGTAGTTGGCGCAACGCGCCGACTCGCGCTTGACGTCCTTGAAGGTGATTCTTCTCTCGGTCTTGTCGCGAGAGATATGTAACATCGCGAGCTTCTCGGGATCTCTGTCCGCCAAGGCGTCCACCAGATCAAATCCGAAGTTGAAGTTCTCGGTGTTCTTGAATTGAATGGAGGTGGGAGTTCCGAACTCGTTCTCCTCGGTGTCAATGTATTGGCGGTAGATACGGTCCTGCGTATCCTTGGCGACAGGCTTCTTTTCCAGCACCATCCCGCCGCCATGAAGCTCGGGAATCGGCTCGCCCGCCGTGTTCAACACGATAGCGTAGAACACGCAGTCCTGTCCGTTGACCGCGATCATACCGTGGGGCGCGGAGCTGTCGTAATAAATGGAGTCACCGGGGCCGAGGATCTCACGATGCTCGCCAACCTGAACCATCAGGTTTCCTTCTATGACCAAGTCAAACTCCTGTCCCTTGTGCGTGGTCAGCTCGAGGTCGCGCATCTGCGCGCTCTCGTCATACACACTTCTGACGTAAAGAGGTTCAGCGATACGGTTCTGGAATGCGTATGCAAGATTGTAATAGGTCATGCCGTGCGCGTTTCCAATCTCCTGCCCTGCTCCGCTTCTGGTCACGGTGTAGGACTTGAGCTTGGGGCTGTATCCCTCAATGATATCGGTCACGTTGACGCTGAGCGCCATCGCGCAACGGTAAATGAAGGCAAAGTTGAGGTCCTGCGCGCCTGCCTCGCACCGCATATACTCCTCGATGCTCACCTCCACGCGCTTTGCCATCTCCTCCGCCGAGATTCCCTCAATCTCACGCAGCTCGCGGATTCGGCTTGCCATTTCCCGGATCTTGTAGTTCAATCCGCTGATCTTCTTGTTCATGTCTGAAAAAAACTCCTCTCCTGAGACGAAAAAAGCACCCGCCTCAAAGTAAAATTGCCTTTGAGACGAGTGCGTTATCACCCGCGGTACCACTCAAATTGCGACCCTTGTCGCCACTCTTGGAATCCATCAATTCCTATGCCTTCACGCAGCAATCACGGGAAGGTTCTATTCACCGCGAACGCGATTTTCTTCCTCCCGACTCGGAAGCTACAAACATCAAAAGTCCTCCAATGGCTTGCACCGTCCGCCATCTCTCTGCCGTCAAACTCTCGCGTCCTCTTCGTCAAAGTCTTTCCTATTCATTTGAATAACCTATTCTATCACATCTTTCTTCCCTTGTCAATAGTTTTTTCGCTTTTTTCAACAGTTTTTTTGCAGATAGACAAACATTTTTTCTTCCGAGGCTTTCCGTCACTCCAAATTTCTTCGTGATAATCAACAAAAAGCAGGTGGTGAATTCTACATTTTGTCATGTAAAAAGTTAAAAAAGTCTCTTGAAAAACCCAAACCCGTATGTTATAATAATGGAAAGGGATAAAATGACCAAAAACAAGGCAAAAATGCTCGTTTGTTTGTGCATTTTTCCACCAATATATAAGAAAGGTACATCAACAGGTTAACTAAAAATGGCTAAGATTGAGACGAAGAATATCAGAAACGTAGCATTGCTTGGACACGGCGGGAGCGGAAAGACCTCGCTGGCAGAGGCAATGCTTTATATTACGGGCGAGACCGACAGACTCGGAAACGTAACCGCGGGAAACACCGTATGTGACTACGATCCCGAGGAGGTCTCCAGAAAGTTTTCGATTTCCGCCGCGATCGCGCCTATGATGTGGAAGGATATCAAGATCAACGTGATCGACACCCCCGGCTATCTCGACTTTAACGGCGAGGTTCTGCAGGCTCTGCGCGTTGCAGACAGCGCGATCATCGTGGTAGACGGTAAGGCAGGCATCGAGGTCGGAACCGAGATGGCTTGGGACTACGCAACCGATGCAGGTCTTCCTCGCGCCTTCTTCATCAATAAATTTGACGATAACGAGGCGCGCTTCGCAAGAGTGCTGGACTCGTTGCACGATACCTTCGGTAAAAACGTCTGCCCGCTGACCATTCCGATGGTCAAGAACGGCGAGGTTGTGGGCGCGATTGACCTGATCGACCAGAGCGCGCACGTATTTGACGAAAACGGACGTCACAGCGTAGAGCTGATTCCCGAGGAATCCAAGGAGGCGGTTGAGAAGTTCCGCGACATGCTTATGGAAGCAGTCGCAAGCACCGACGAAAATCTGATGATGAAGTACTTCGAGGGCGAGGAGATCTCCTACATGGAGGCGA